>DATJCP010000513.1:0-17028 GCA_035514715.1 Candidimonas sp. | reverse complement strand
TGCGCTTTTTCCATCGTCGCCGCCGCAGCGATCATGTGGCGTTCGTGGGCGAGCAGACCCTGCTTCAGAATCTATGGTGTTTGCTGGGGACAACGGGCGTGATGGTAGAGCTTGAATTTCTGCCGGTCATGACAAACGGGTTTTGCAAGGAGCAGGGGCGCAGCATTGCTTCGACCCACGCTCACCATGTCATCCGCGCGGCGGTAGTGCGTGGCGGCGCAGGCGCGCATCGCGCTCAGTGATCGTGCGGGGTTTGGCTGACAGCGCAGGGAATCTGAACCAGTTTGTGGTCCTGCAGGCGCAAGGCGGTTAGCTGCCTGCCCCATACGCATCCGGTATCCAGGCAAATGACGTCGGGGCGTATCAGCAGGCCCAGCGTCGACCAGTGTCCGAACACGATGGTGTCGTGCTGGATGGCGCGGTTGGGCACGTCGTACCATGGCATCAGGTGGCCATCGCTCACTGGCGCGCCTTTCATTGAGAATTCCATGTGGCCGTGAACGTTGCACATGCGCATCCGTGTCAAGGCATTGATGATCACGCGCATGCGTTTGCTGCCGTGGAAATCGTCTTTCCAGTGGACAGGATCATTGCCGTACATTTTTTGTAGCGCGGTCTTCCAGTTGGGGCCGCGTAGCACGGTTTCCACCTCGGAAGCCAGGGCCAGTGTCTTTTCAACGCTCCATTTGGACAGCACGCCGGCGTGCACCATCAAGTGGCGATGCTCGTAGTGGGCCAATGGGCAGTGTCGCAGCCAGTCGATCATTTCCTGGGCGTCAGGTGCATTCAGGATATTGTCTATGGTGTCGGACTTGCCGGCTTTTTGTACGCCGGCGGCAACCGCCAGCAGGTGCAAGTCGTGGTTGCCCAGCACGCATACCGCCCGCTCGCCCAGAGCCATGATGGTTTTCAGGGTGGCCAGCGAATTCGGGCCACGATTGACCAGGTCGCCTACAAACCAGAAACGGGCGTCGGGGTTGGCGTGGATGTCGGGATGGGAAAGCAATTCGCGCAAGGATTGATAGCAGCCCTGCAGGTCTCCTATCATCCAGATATCGGGTGTAGCCTTCATGCCGCTGTCTTGCTCCACGGCCATTGGGTTTGATTGAAGCGTCGTACGTTATGCTGGTTTTCCATCAGAATAAGGGCTCCCAAGGCTAGTCCCAGGGCACCCAGATTGGGGACCAGAGCTGTGACCCACGGCGCCCATTTGCTGAGCATGCCTACATTCAGCGCCAGTTGATTGAGCATGAAAAAGCCAACGCCCAGCAAAATGCCGATAAAGACCTTGCTGCCTACGCCGCCGCGGCGCGTTTGCATGAAGCCGATGGGCGCGGCAATGGTGATCATGACCAGCAATGTGAAGGGATACGCCATTTTTCGCCATAGCGCTACGACCTGGCGATCGGTTTGCAGCTGATTGTCTTTAAGGTAGGTGATGTAGTCCAGCAGGTCGAGAATGGACATGCGTTCCGGTGTCAGAATGCGGGCAATCAGCCTTTCAGGCGTGAGTGTGGTTTGAAGGACCCGGCTGGGCAGGGTTTCGATACGGGTAAGCGGGGCGTCTGGCTTCTTGGCGTCTGCCAGGGCAGATACCGAGGAGGCATCTATTTGTGTCTGGGTTACGTCGTTCAGTTCCAGGGTGCCTTTGGCAAAACGGCCCAGCTTGGCTTGGGAAAAGGCAGCAAGCTCTTGCCCTTTGTGGAACTCGTACAGTGTTACGCCCGCAACATCGCCATTGGTTTTGAGCTGGGCGATATTGATGATGCGTGTTCCGCCATCGCTATCGGCCTCTTTGAACCAATAGCCGCTGTTAAGCTGGCTGCCGCCGGACCTGCCCAACAACGTCAGGCTGACTTCGCTGGATTTGATTTCGGCAGCAGGGGTAATGATTTCGGAAAGCAGGAAAGCGCCAATCACTAGTGGAATGGTCACGGCCCAAAGCATGACCAGAAGTTTCATGCCGCTAACGCCGGACACTCGCAAAATAACCAGTTCGTTGCGTTGCGCCAAGCCGGCAAGAGCCAGGATGGCGCCGATAAGCAGCCCTATGGGTAGCAGGTCGTACAAGCGTGTTGGGAGCGCCAACGTTTGCATGTAGAACAAGTTGAGCAGCGTAAACTTGGTGCCCACGTTGTCCAGCTCTTCGATTAGCGCGAAAAACGTAAACAGCCCGATCAACGCCATTAATACGACGGCGCTGGAGCGATAAATTTCGCTGGCAAGATAACGGCGGGCGGTGCGCATGGCGTTGCTTGATACCTGAAACGAGTAAGTGGCGGGGAAAGATGAAGCTTAACATTTGCAGGCCCGGGGCAGGACATCCTTCAAGGGATATCCACCAGGCGCATGCGTTTTTGTATGGTGTTGGTGCGGGCGCGCAAGTACGAGGTGTTGCGGTGCGTGTCGTAGTACACCGGGTTGGGCAGCATTGCCGCCAGTTGCGCCGCCTGGTATTGGCTCAGGTTGGCGGCGCTGGTGCGATAGTAGTGCCGCGCGGCGGCGTCGGCGCCAAATACATTGCCGCCCCACTGGGCAACGTTCAGGTAAAGCTCCAGGATGCGCTTTTTGTCCATGACCAGCTCTATCATGTAGGTAAGAATCAGTTCCTGACCTTTGCGCCAGTAGCTGCGCGACTGCGACAGGAATAGGTTCTTTGCCAGTTGTTGAGTAATGGTCGAGCCGCCGCGAACCTTGCTCTTGCCTTTTTCCGCCTGGCGCTGGTTGTATTCCCAGGCCTTGCGTATGGCGTCCCATTCCACACCTTCATGATCGATAAAATTGGAATCTTCCGAGGCGATGACAGCGCGCTTGAGCGAGTTGTTGATGCGGTCGTAAGACACCCATTGGTACTTCAGGGAGGCCTTGGGGTTATCTTGCCGAAGCTGGTTTAGGGTGGCGTCCATGAACGCGCTGCTGCCCGGATTGCGCACGCTTAGCCAAAGCACCATGACAAATAACCCGAACTGATATAGCAGCAGGGCTGTAAACCCGATCAGCACGGCGGCGCCTGCCACCTTGATCTTGTTTATTTTTCCGGCTGCCATCGGCTTAGGCGCCAAGCAGTTGCTGGCGCAAAGCGTGCAGCACAGGGTCGATCTGGGGACTGACGCCATGCCAGATGGCAAAGCTGGCGGCTGCCTGCCCTACCAGCATACCCAATCCGTCGGCGATGTCGCTGGCGCCTTGTTGTTTGGCTTGCAGCATGAAAGGGGTAGGCTGTGACCCATACACCATGTCGTAAGCCAGTGCATGCGGGCCATAAAGCCCAAGGGGCAACGCGGGCGGTGTCTGTCCTAGGCTGCTTGATGTCGCATTGATGATGATGTCCCAGGAGCCGACGGCATCGGCAAGACTGCCCGACGAAAGGCGTGGCGCCAGCTGCGGCATATGGCTGGTGATGTGCTGATGTAGTTGGTGGGCACGCTGTTCTGTACGATTTACGATATGCAGCATTGTGCAGCCGGCATCGAGCAGCGGAAAAACCACGCCGCGCGCTGCGCCACCCGCACCCACCAGCAATATTTTCTTACCGCTGGGTGCGTGGCCTAGCCGCTGAAGGTCGTTCAGCAATCCGACGCCGTCGGTATTGCAGCCATGTATCTGACCTTGCTCCATCCAGAGGGTGTTGACGGCTCCCGCCAGGGTGGCGCGCGCACTCAGGTGAGCCTTTGCCAGGGCAAAGGCGGCTTCCTTGAAGGGAACTGTGACGTTAAGGCCGCAGCCGCCTTGGGCGAAGAAGTCTGCCACAGTGGCCGGAAAGCCGTCCAGCGGCGCCTTGATTTTGTCGTAGCGTACCGCTAGCCCGGTTTGTCGGCCGAAAAGCTCGTGTATGAAAGGCGAGCGGCTGTGTTCGATAGGATTGCCGATAACGGCGTAGTGTTTTAGCGGACTGGCACAGGTCACGGCGTAGTGGTTTCCAACTGTTGGTTCAAGAAATTCCATGTGCGTGTAATGGCGAACACATCGGTGTTTTTTGCTATGGAAGGTGGTAGCGGTGCAAACGGTGCGGCCAACTGGACAATACGCGAGGCCGCCAGATTCAGGATAGGCTGGTTCGATGGGCGGTCGATTTCGATACGCTCCAGCGATCCGTCTGCGCGTATGTATACGGTCAATTGCAGGCTGCCGTACACCTTGCCGCGGGCCTCTTCAGGGTAGTGCTCGGTGCCCAGCAATTCGATTTTCTGGCGCCAGGCTTCTACATATTCGGCATAGTCCACTGCTTTGGCGGAGGGGCCTGAAAACTGCTGTCGTGGCTGGGCGTTATAGCGTTCTATGCGCTCTTTCAGTGCGCTGATCTGCGAATTGAGAACCAGGCTTTCCTGGTCGAGTGCATCGCTGCCGGTGCTGCTTGATTCATCGGTAAGGTCTGGTTGCTGGTGTTCAGGGCGTACTTTTTGTCGTGCTGTCAGTTGCGTGTAAAGACGCAATTGCTCGGTTTCCAGTTCCGCCTGCCGTTTATGAAGGGCTTCAAGTACGACCTCGTCGGCCGATTCGGCTGCGGTGCGCGGCAAGGGCGAGCTGGCGTGCCCGGTTTGCGCCTGACCGCCGCCGTTAAGTTGGTCCTGGGCAAGCAGTTTAGGGTTGATGGGCGCAGCGGCGCTGCGCGCATTGACCAAGGTGACCTCTAGCGCACTGGTCTGTGCCTTGGGCGGCGCGGGGCTGGAGAAGTGCACTGCCAGGACAGCCGCATGTATTGCCAGCGACAATACTATCGCTATGCGCAAATAGTCGTTGCGCTGCGCGCGCGCATGCAACAGTAAGGCGGAAAGCATAGACATGTTCTGTCCTGAAAGGAAAGGTCAGGCTGCTTCAGTTTCTCGTAGCCGACAATCCAGTTCAAGGGCTAATTCATCGTAGCCCAGGATATCCAGGGTAATAACCTGGCCGCGTTCAAGTTCGGGCAGACCGGGGATCCGGGTGACGAAGGGGGCGCAATTCAGGCGTACCAAATCGTCGCGCAAGACGCTGGCCTGCACGGTATGCATTTCTTGTTGTTGCAGCCAACGCAAGCACCAGTAGCGTTCCATGGCCGATTGGTAGTCGCTCCACAGCATATATTGCGACTCGAAGGCGCCAATAATGGCGAACAGGTCAGCGTCTTTGGGCTTGAAAGGCGCGACAAGCCGCGCCGATACGCCGTGTTCGACCGTAGCCAGCAGTTGCCACTGATTGACCAGATCGACATACCGGCGCAGTGGCGACGTGGACCATGCGTATTGGGGCACACCGATAGCTTCGTGTGGCAAGGCGTGAGTCGACATGCGTACGCGTCCAGCCTGCTGCGAACGGTAAATGCCTGGTACGCCATGTTGCGCCAGCAACCCGCCCCAAATGTTGTTGGTCAGTATCATGTATTCAGCCACCAGGCGGTCCAGCGGCGCATTGCGGCGGCGCGGCACCAGTTGTACCGGTGTGTCGGGATCGTCGTGCGGGCCGTCCAGGACAAATGAATACTCGACCCGATTGTTGTTTTCAGTCTTGCCGCGTACTTGGTCACGCTGCGCCGACAAATGCATGGCAACTGCCCACAATGGGCGCAGCCATTCGCCATAGGGCAGGTCGGACTGCGGGTCGGCCAGGGCTTCGTCGGTAACCAGGGCGTCCAGGGTATTGTGGCGCAGGTTTTCCCGCACCTGTATACGTTCCAGGCGAGTTTCGGACGAAATCAGTTCGCCGGTGAGCACGTTGGCTTTTACATATAGCGACAGGGCGGGCTTGGGCTGACCTGCATCCAGGGAAAATGCCGTAATCAGCTCGTTGGGTAGCATAGGGATCTTCAGGCCGGGAATGTAGACCGTCGACAGCCTTGCCCTGGCCAGGGCATCGAATTCGTTGCCGCGCGCAACGGCCAGCCCGGGTACGGCAATATGGATGCCAATTTGAACAATGTCGTCGCCCAGTGGTGTGACCGACAGGGCGTCGTCGACTTCCGTTGTGCTGGTGTCGTCTACCGAGTAGGCCACGACATCCGCCAAGGGCAGGTCTGCACCGAACTCGCCTACTTGTACTGGAGCGAACTCCGCACCCTTGGGGAAGTTTGCCGACATGAAGCGGTGCTGGTGTATGGCCAGTGCATGCGGCCAGGCGCCAAGTTGAAGCAGTAGTTTTTCGGGGGTGGTGCGAAGTTGCTCGACGGCGGCTTCGAACGCTTTCCATTGCAATGTGTTTTTGTCGGGGCGGGTAAGAAAGGTGCTGGCAACATCAGCGATGGCTTGTGGGAGCTGGCCGGCCACCATCTGATCTATCCATTCTTGCTGCTGGGCTGCCTGTTTTTGTTTCTTTTCGATGGCGGCCAGGGCTGCTGCCAGAATGTCTGGCGGGGCGGGGCGGTAACGGCCTTTCCCGCGCCTGTGGAAATAGGCGGGCGCGCTGTTCAAGGCGAATATCAGCCCAGCTTTTTCGACTGAGCTGGGCGGGTGTCCAAAGTAGTCTTGCGCGAAGGTGGCTGCGTCGAACTCGTCTTGGGGAGCGCACTCCCATAGGAAATCGATTTCCAGCGTCTGGGCAAGTTCGCGTGCCTGTTCCAGCATGGCCGCGGGTGCAGGCTGCTCGAAGCTGAACAATACGCTGGCGTTCTTTATTTTGCTGCGTTTGCCGGATTCGGACTCGACCTGCATGGTGGAGTCGCTTTGCGAAAATATCTTTTCAGCCTTGAAGTTTCCGCTGTCTTCGTAAAGAACGTACATAATTTTCCGTCAGGATACGCACCTGGGCGTATTGGTTTGTGTAAGGTTTCAGCTGTCTTCAAGTGCAAACGCAAGCACTTCGGGCAGCCATTGTTCGAAGTCCGACAGGCCGTGGTCGCCGCCTTCAAGAATATGGCCCTGGCTACCGGCAAACCAGTCGGCCATTTCCTGCCAGTCGAGCACTTCGTCGCCTTTGGCTGCCAGCAAATAATAACGCTCGGGCCGGGCCGGCTTGCCTACGGCCATTTCAGCTAGCTCGTCGACATATTCGGGCAAAAAAACGAATGGTTCGTTCGAATGATACAGCGTGTGTTCACCAACCTGCGTCGCCAGGTCGCGCGCGGCGTATACGGCCGGGTTAAGAACGACGGCGCGGCACTTCCAGCGTTCAGCCAGGCAGGTAGCGTAATAGCCGCCGAGTGACGAGCCGATAATTGCCAGATCGCGTTCAGGCTGCAGGCCGCGATCTTGCACGGCCTGTTCGATAAGGTAGTTGGCCAGGGCGATGGCGCGTTGCGGGCTGGCGGGCAACTGAGGGCACACCCATTGATCGGCAAGGCCCCGCTCTTGCATGGCCTGAGCCATCAACTCGGCCTTGTACGACTTGGGGGATGAGCGGAAACCGTGCAGATAAAGGATCATGGTGCAACCTTCAGGGTTGTAAGCGGTCCAGCAGCTTCTGGTGTATGCCGCCGAAGCTGCCGTTGCTCATTATGAGGATAGCGTCGCCGGGCCTGGCTGACAAGCGTATGGCTTCGATCATTTTATCCAGATCGTCGTAGGCAGAGGCGCGTTCGCCCAGCGGCGACAATACTACTTGCGGATTCCAGCCCAGGGCATGCTTGCCGTCTGATGCGCCAAAGCAGAACGTCAGATCGGCGTCTTTCAGGGCTTCGGGTAGACGCGCAGCCATAACGCCTAGCTTCATGGTGTTGGAGCGCGGTTCGATCACGGCCAGGATGCGTTGGCTTCCCAGTTGTTTGCGCAGACCTTGCAAGGTGGTGGCGATGGCCGTGGGATGGTGCGCGAAGTCGTCGTAAACCTTGATGTCGCGGACAGTTCCGCGCAGTTCCATGCGCCGCTTGACGCCGCCGAAGGCCGATAGCGCTTCCAGGCCGGCCTGGACGGGAACGCCCACGTGGTCGGCGGCAGCGAGTGCCGCCAAGGCATTCATGCGATTGTGCTCGCCGGTCAGTTCCCACGTTATGGCGCCAACCGGGGCGCCGTTGTGGGCAACATCGAAATGCGATGCATGCGTACTAGGCATAGCTTGCCACTGGCCTTGCGCGCCGAAGGTCTGTACCGCCGACCAGCAGCCACGAGCCAGTACGCGGTCGAGCGACTCGCAATTTGCGGGGCGCAGGATGCGGCCTTGCGAGGGAATTGTGCGCACAAGGTGGTGAAATTGGGTTTCGATAGCGGTCAGATCAGAGAAGATGTCTGCATGATCGAATTCAAGATTGTTCAGGATTGCCGTGCGCGGGCGGTAGTGTACGAACTTCGAGCGCTTGTCGAAGAATGCCGTGTCGTATTCGTCGGCCTCTATGACAAACAGCTTTTGGCCGATTTGGTAGCGTGCCGACACCTTCAAGTCGGTGGCTATGCCGCCGATCAGGAAGTTGGGCTCCAGGCCGGCGTGCTCCAGTATCCATGCCAGCATCGAACTGGTGGTGGTCTTGCCATGCGTACCGGCAACCGCCAGCACATGTTGGCCTTGCAGTACTTCTTCGCCTAGCCACTGTGGGCCAGACGTATAAGGCAGGCCTTGGTCGAGTATGGCTTCCATCAGCGGGTTGCCGCGCGTGACCACATTGCCGACGATGAACAGGTCGGGTTTCAGTTCGGTCTGGGACGCGTCGAAGCCTTCGATCAGGCGTATGCCCTGTTCTTCGAGTTGCGTGCTCATGGGGGGGTATACCCCGGCGTCGCAGCCAGTAACGGTATGGCCTGCCGCGCGCGCAATAAGGGCCAGGCCGCCCATGAATGTGCCGCAAATGCCCAGTATGTGTAGATGCATGTTTATCCTCCGGTGCTTATTGTAGTCAGTTGAGCGTGGTCAAGTCAGCGCGATGGCTGCGGATAGTTTGTGTCGTACCGGGTGATATCATGGAAGTGCTTAATGATTTCCTCTGGACTAGACTATATGAAACGGCGAGACTTCCTACGCCACGCGGCACTGACAACGGCCGGTGCGGCAGCCGGCACCTTGGTGCCTATGCAGTGGGCGTATGCGGCCGCGTTGCCGCCCGATCCTTTCTACGCCAACGGCTTCCCCGATATCGAAGGCCGCCAGGTCGAACTGACCCAGTATCTGGGCAAGCCGCTGGTGCTTAACTTCTGGGCCACATGGTGCCCGCCTTGTGTCAAAGAAATGCCCGACCTGGAAGCGCTTCACGCCAAGCACCAGGGTGTTCATATCGTTGGTTTGGCTGTGGATACCGTAGTAAATGTGGAAAAATTCATCACGAAAGTGCAAGTGTCTTATCCGCTGCTGATAGCAGGTCATGGCGGCATTCAGCTGATGCGCACTTTGGGCAATAAGCAAGGTGGGCTGCCTTTCACCGTTGTGTTCAACGAGAAAGGGCAGGTCGCCACACAGATACTCGGCCAGATCAAGCCGGACGAACTCGATGCCTATATAACGGGCATGGTTTGAGGGCGCCCGCAAGGCAATTGTTTTCTTGTTTCAACTGGTTGTAATCGCCAAGCGTTAATGGACAAATACGTCTTTTTAGCGTAAAAAGACGAACTGTCTTCATAAAATATCCGTAATGGCGCAACACATTCTTGTTTTGCACGGCCCCAACCTCAACCTGCTCGGCACACGCGAGCCCGAGGTTTATGGGCGGCATACATTGGCCGACATCAATCAGCGTTTGCAGCAATTGGCAACAGAAAATGGCGCCAATTGCATAGCTTTCCAGAGTAATCACGAGGGCGAACTGGTCGACCGGATCCAGGCTGCCCGTAACGACCAAACGGACTTTATACTGATTAATGCGGCGGCTTATACCCATACCAGCGTTGCCGTGCGAGACGCACTGGCTGCTGTCGATATTCCTTTTATCGAGGTGCATTTGTCCAATGTGTACAAACGGGAGCCTTTTCGCCATCATTCCTATTTGTCTGATACGGCAGTAGGGGTAGTCGCTGGGCTGGGCGCTTTCGGATACGAAGCCGCTTTGCGTTATGCGTTAAGTCATTAACTGTAAGACAACCTTCTTTTAACTTTAATTATCACGCTTGCTTTGCGCAATGGCAGCAGGGCAATGTCACGGGAAGTTCGTATGGACCTAAGAAAACTGAAAACTTTGATCGACCTCGTTGCAGAGTCGGGTATTGCCGAACTCGAAATCACCGAAGGTGAAGGCAAGGTAAGAATCGTCAAATTTTCCCAGACTGTGCAGCCCGTCGCTTATGCCCCCGAAGCCGCGCCTGTGGCAGCGCCCGCTGCGGCACCCGCTGCACCCGCAGCGCCAGCAGCTCCTGTTGGGCATACGGTCAAGGCTCCTATGGTCGGCACGTTCTATCGTGCGCCCAACCCAGGCGCTTCGCCTTTTGTCGAAGTCGGGCAAGCTGTGAAAGAGGGCGAGCCTCTTTGCATCATCGAAGCCATGAAGCTGCTTAACGAAATTGAAGCCGACAAGTCCGGTATCATCAAGGAAATACTGGTCGAAAATGGCGAGCCCGTCGAGTACGGTCAACCCTTGTTTGTTATTGGCTAATACATGTTTGAAAAAATTCTTATTGCCAACCGCGGCGAGATCGCTCTTCGTATTCAGCGTGCTTGCCGCGAGCTAGGCATCAAAACCGTAGTTGTCCATTCCGAAGCCGACCGCGAAGCTAAATACGTGCGCCTGGCCGACGAGTCGGTATGTATAGGTCCAGCTCCCGCACGCGACAGCTATCTGAACATGCCCGCTATTATTTCAGCGGCCGAAGTAACAGACTCCGAAGCCATACATCCCGGCTATGGTTTTCTGGCTGAAAACGCCGACTTCGCCGAACGTGTTGAAAAAAGCGGCTTTGTTTTCATTGGCCCGCGTCCAGAATCGATACGCCTGATGGGCGATAAAGTCAGCGCCAAACAGGCCATGATTGCGGCCGGCGTGCCTGTCGTGCCTGGTTCGGAAGGGGCTTTGCCCAACGACGATCCGCAAGAAGTCATGCGCATAGCCCGTGAAGTCGGCTATCCGGTTATTGTCAAGGCAGCGGGCGGCGGTGGCGGTCGCGGCATGCGGGTGGTCTACACCGAAGCCGCCTTGCTGAATGCCGTCACTATGACGCGCTCCGAGGCTGCGATTGCTTTTAACAATCCCGAGGTCTACCTGGAAAAGTTCCTGGAAAATCCTCGCCATATCGAAATCCAGATTCTGGCTGATGGCGGACGTAACGCTGTCTGGCTGGGCGAGCGCGATTGCTCTATGCAGCGCCGCCACCAGAAAGTGATCGAAGAGGCGCCAGCTCCGGGCATCCCTCGCCGTCTCATCGAGCGTATTGGTGAACGTTGCGCCGAAGCTTGCCGGAAAATCAATTATCGCGGTGCTGGCACCTTTGAGTTTCTGTATGAAAACGGCGAGTTCTTCTTCATCGAGATGAACACCCGTATTCAGGTCGAACACACTATTACCGAAATGATTACCGGTATCGACCTTGTACAGCAGCAAATCTTTGTCGCCGCTGGTGAGAAATTCACTTTGCGCCAGCGAGATATTCAGTTCAAGGGTCACTCCATCGAGTGCCGGATCAACGCTGAAGATCCTTTCAAATTTACACCCAGCCCAGGGCGCATCACCAGTTGGCATACGCCTGGCGGCCCAGGTGTGCGCATGGATTCGCACGTATTCAGCGGCTACATGGTGCCGCCTAACTACGACTCCATGATCGCCAAACTGATTACCTATGGCGATACGCGTCATCAGGCAATCGAGCGCATGAAAATCGCGCTGTCGGAAATGGCTGTCGAAGGGGTGTTGACCAATATTCCTCTGCACCGCGAACTGATGAATGATGCGCGCTTCGCCGAGGGTGGCACCAGCATTCATTATCTCGAACAGAAGCTGTCACAACGCCCGTAAGCGCTCTGGACCGCAGTTTTACAAACGGGGGCTAGGCCCCTGTTTTTTTGACGGAATTAACTATGCGCGAACTCGTGCTAATTTGCCCCGAGGCGCAGGCCGAAGCGCTTTCTGACGCCTTGCTGGAAGCGGGCGTTTTATCTGTGTCGGTTGAAGACGCCGATGGCGATACGGATATCGAAAGCCCTTTGTTCGGTGAGCCGGGCATGGAGCCTCAGGTCCAGGCCTGGAATCGCAATAGGGTAGTGGCCTTGTTGCCCGACGGACTTGATCCGCGGCAAATTCTCGAACAACTGCGTGGCGCAGGTGTTGCCGACTATCAAGATGATCAGTGGTCGTTGCGGGATGTGCCGGATGCCGATTGGGTGCGCTTGACTCAAGCGCAGTTTGGGCCCATTCAAGTCGGTAGCCGTATCTGGATTGTGCCCAGTTGGCATCGCGATGATCCGCATGTGCCCGTGGCGGCTGACCGTAGTATCGATGACGGCAGTGGCGTGATCCATATCGAGCTGGATCCGGGCCTGGCTTTCGGGACGGGCAGTCATCCCACCACGCATTTATGCCTGGAGTGGTTGGCCGAGAACTTACGCGGCAATGAATCCTTGCTGGATTACGGTTGCGGTTCGGGTATTCTGGCGATTGCTGCGAAGCTATTGGGAGCAGGCGCTATCCAGGCTGTCGATATCGACGAGCAGGCAGTGCAGTCTACCCGCTACAATGCAGAAAGGAATCGGGTCGAACTGCTGGCCATGTTGCCCGACGAACTGCCTGCCGGGCAAACGCAGGTAGTCGTGGCCAATATCCTTTCCAACCCTCTGAAGGTGTTGGCGCCCATGCTTGCCAATCGTGTATTGCCTGGCGGCCATCTGGTGCTATCGGGTGTGCTTGAGCGCCAGGCCCAAGAGGTCGCGCAAGCTTATGCCCCTTGGCTGACCATGGATGTCTGGCGAGCACGGGAAGGATGGGTTTGTCTGCACGGGCAAAGAACCGCCTGAGGTTTAGAAAATTTTCTTACGCATATGGACTTGACCACGCGCTGCCCGCGATGCGGCACTCTTTTTTCGGCAAACCTCGAGCAGTTGCAGTTGCGCAAGGGCTATATTCGCTGTGTCGAGTGTGCGAATATTTTCGATGGCTATGAGGCGGTTGTTCCCGGCAGCGATGACGCTGCAGCGGCTTCCGCAGCCTTGGTTCAGGCCGCTGCGCCGGTCTCTATGCCGGCAGCCGTGGCAGCTGCTCCCATAGCCTCTGCGCCAGCCATGCCCAGTGTCGTGCGGCAGCGCCCGGTAAAAGAAGATCCAGTGCCTGCCGTACGGATGGTTCCAGAGTCTGGCAAGCCGACGCAAGCCGGCGGCGGCACAGAGTTTCGTATTTCAACGCCTCGGGGCGATACCGTCCGCGATACACGCCAAGACCCGGTTTTTCGGGGAAATCCAAGTGCGCCGATAAGGCCGGATCCTATTATCAGCATTACGCCGGCCTCGGCGTCCAGGCAGGACGATACTGTCAGTGCACCCGTTGAACCGCGCATAGGCGGACAGCAAGGTGTGCATCAGGCAAGTAGTCGACACGCGCCCGGCCAGTCTATTTATATCGAACCGCGCAGTCCTACGGATGACGATGCGCCCATACCCGAGTTTCTGGGGCGCGATACACGCTTTCGCAGTGTGGCGAAACTATTCTGGGGCGTGCTGACGGTTGCGGGCCTTGTATTGTTGTTGGCGCAATCGGTCTATGTGTACCGTGCGCAGATCGCCAATCAGATTCCGGCCTTGCGCCCGGCCTTGACCCAGGCCTGCTTGTCCTTGCATTGCAAGGTGGCTTATGAGCGTCGTATTGATCAAATTTCCATCATGACGTCGTCGTTAAGGGCTGCGCCCGGAGAAGCCGGGGCATCCGGCTCGATGACGCTGCAATTGACCCTGCGCAATACCTACGACAAGCCGCAGGAATGGCCTACGCTGGTGCTGGATTTGACGGATTTCTCGGGTACGGTGGTGGTCAGGAAGAATCTTGCGCCGGCCAATTACCTGCCCTCTGAAATGCTGCAGCAGCCTTTTGCCGCCTCCAGCGAAGTCACTGTCGGCGTGCCTATCGTCTTGAATGATCTGAAGATCAATGGTTATCAATTAGGTAAATTTTTTCCATAAGGGATGTAATGTCTGACAACGTTTTGGTTTGCGGATCGGTAGCCTTTGACACGATTACCGTGTTCGAAGGTCATTTCAAAGATCATATCCAGGCCGACAACATGCAGTCGTTGAGCGTGTCGTTTTTTGTGCCCACCATGCGCAAAGAGTATGGCGGGTGCGCAGGTAATATCGCGTACAACCTGCGCCTCTTGGGTGGCAATCCGCTGCCCGTCGGTACAGTCGGCCCGGATGCGGCCGACTACCTGGCTTATCTCCAGCAGTTGGGTATAGACATCAGTCTCATCCGTGTGGCGCCCGACATGTATACGCCGCAGTGTTTCATTACGACCGACCTGGACAATAACCAGATTGCCTCGTTTCACCCGGGAGCCATGATGCTTTCAGCGGAAAATGACCTGACAGGTCATCCCGCCGCGTGGGGAATCGTGGCGCCGGATGCCAAGGACGGTATGTTTGCGCACGCTCGCCGCTTGCATGCGCAAGGCATTCCGTTTGTGTTTGATCTTGGCCAGGCCATGCCTTTGTTTTCAGGCGACGACCTGAACGAAATGCTTAAGCTTGCCCAGATACTCACCGCTAACGATTATGAGGCAAGCATAGTGGCCCAGCGCACCGGTCGCAGTATGTCCGAGATCGCGCAATCCATGCAGGCTGTCATTGTGACGCGCGGCGGCGAGGGCGCCACGCTGTATGCCAATGGCGAAACAACGGAAATTGCACCAGTCAAGGTCGACCTTGTTGTTGACCCTACGGGTTGCGGCGATGCGCATCGGGCGGGGCTGTTGTATGGCTTGACGCAGAACTGGAGCTTGCTTGATGCATGTCGCTTGGCGAACGTAATGGGGAGCTTTAAAATTGGCTCTAAGGGGCCTCAGAATCATCGCCCATCCCGTGCCGATATCAGCGCAGCACTTAACAAACATTACGGTGTGAACCTGCTGGGGTGATCCCAAAGCCGCTTAACGCCGGTTTTTCGCCGGACGGGCTGTCTCACAAGGAGTTTTTTATGATTTCAACTAGTTTTCGACGTTCAGTTGCTCGTCCAGCAAGGTTGCTAGCCTTGACTGCGCTGGTAGGCTCGCTCTCCATGCTGGCCGCTTGCGCCAACGATAACGCCTCAAGCTCTGTGTATAGCTATGGGCAGGCTCAGCGGGAGCAAATTGTCCGTACAGGTACGGTTGAAGCGGTGCGCAATGTCACCATCCAGAAAGACAGCACCAGCGGCGCGGGCGTGATTGCCGGTGGCGCTCTAGGTGGTGTGGCAGCCAGCACAATTGGCGGTGGAACCGGCCAAGTGCTGGCCACGATCGGCGGCGGCATTCTGGGTGCAATGGCGGGTAATGCTGTGGAAAATCAGGTTGGAAAAACCAAGGGCCTGGAAATCACAGTGCGCCTGGATAACGGCGAAACGCGAGTCATCGCGCAAGCCGCCGATGTGCCTGTTGGTGTTGGTCAGCGCGTGCGCTTGATCAGCGGCAACGGCCCTACGCGTGTTGTGCCAATGTAAAGGTATTTGGCCGGCCCTGTTTGAGCCAGCTTGCCGGATTACGGGCCCAAGGCCCTGATCCGGCATTTTCTTTGCTAGACCCCTAGCAAGGAAAAAGTAAGGCTCTGCAGCACCATCATGGCCACTTGTGCCAACACCAGCAGCACCAGGGGCGACAAGTCCAGCCCGCCAAGATTAGGCAACATGCGCCGTATGGGGTCAAGCAAGGGTGCAGTCAGGGTATGCAACACCGGCATGACGGGCGCCAGCGGGTTCACCCACGACAAGACTGCCTGGATCAGGGTGACCCATAAAATCAGATTGAACGTCCATTTCAGCATCGTCAGTAGTGCTGTCAATGCCATCGGCAGCAGGCTGCTTGCCGGGGGCAATTGGCCGCCTAGTACCAGCATGGTTACCAGCAGGAACGCCAGGGCTGTCAGCCAGCAGGCAAGTATGCTGGTCCAGTCAATGCGATTGCCCGGCGCCACGATTTTGCGTATGGGCTGAATCAGCCATTCTGTGGTGCGTATCACTGCTTGCGAATAGGGATTGAATGGATGCAGGCGGATGGCATACATCCATGCACGAACAATCAGTGCGATGCCGAACAGGGAGAAAATAATATTAATAAGAAACTGCAAGACTTCGCTGAACATGGTTTAGCCACATGTGATTTCAGAAGCGCCATTGTCGCACGAGAGAAGCGGGCACGATAGCAGTGACGATCAAACTAAAACTGCCCGATGTAATCGGGCAGTTTTGTCAATGGCACTGCCATTCTTGACGCGCTGGCTATGATGCTTTGTTCTTGCCGCGGGAGCGGACAAGAACAGGGCTTAGGCGATCAGGGACGGCCACCGGTTGGGAAAGGCCAAGAAGCCGCAGGATTTACGGTTTTCTTGCTGGCAGGTGCGGCAGTTGCGGCCTTGGTGGCTTTGGCTGCTGCTTTGACGCTAGCCTTTTTGGGCGCAGCTGCTTTTGCCGCTGGCTTGCTGGCGGCTTTCTTGGCCGGTGCGGCTTTGGCCGTTGTCGTTTTGGCCGGCGCGGCTTTGCTTGCTGCGACGGTTTTCTTGGCTACTGCTTTTTTGGCAGGTGCCGCCTTTGTGGCCGGAGCCGCCTTTTTGGCTACCGCTTTGGTCGCTGCTTTTTTAGCGGGCGCCGCTTTTTTAGCTGGCGCTGCCTTGGTGGCTACGGCCTTTTTAGCCGGTGCGGCTTTAGTGGCTACAGCTTTTTTGGCAGGTGTCGCTTTAGTGGCTGCGGCTTTCTTGGCAGGTGCTGCTTTGGTGGCTACGGCTTTCTTGGCGACGGCTTTGGTTGCCGCCTTTTTAGCCGGCGCTGCTTTTTTTGCAACAGCTTTAGTGGCTGCCTTTTTAGCTACAACTGCTTTCTTGGCTGGCACTGCCTTTTTAGCTACTGTTTTTTCAACGGCTGCTTTCTTGGCGGGCGCTGCCTTTTTAGCTGGCGCTGCTTTCGTGGCAGGAGCTGCTTTCTTGGCTACTGTTTTGCTTGCTGCTTTTTTAGCTGGCGCTGCTTTGGTCGCAACGGCTTTTTTAGCTGCAGGGGTGGACTTCTTTGCTGGTGCTGCTGTTTTGGCGGCTACCGGTTTTTTTTCATCA
>DATJCP010000512.1:0-1623 GCA_035514715.1 Candidimonas sp. | reverse complement strand
CACGCATGCCAATATGCGCCGCCGCACGAGTTTGCCATCAATGTGCCGCAAGTCATGGCACAGGTGCGCGGACAAACGTATAAGGATTATGCGTGGCCGCCAGCCTTGGGCAAACTGTATGAGCGTAACAGCCTTGTATTGACCCTGGCCTTGGCCGCAGGCCTGGCGCTGTTTCTGGCGCTTGCCGTTGCCATGGGCGGCGGACTGTGGAGCAGTGCCGTGGCTGGCAACTTCTATAAAGTCTTCCCGCACAATTTGTTGGTAGGTTTATTCGCACCGGTATTTCTGTTTGCGCTTTTGGCGCTTGGCATGGGTTTGCGTCGTTTCCTGCGCGATATCGGGCCAGCGACCAGCGGAGCGCCGACCAGCACTCCAGCTGCGCTTGAAGCTACCAGCGCCGTACTGCAACTCAAGTACCTGGACGGTGGTCACGGCGAAGGTTGCAATAACGAGGACGATAAATTCACCTTGTCGCGTAGGCGCTTTCACCACTTAACCTTTTACGGTTTTATGTTGTGCTTTGCCGCAACCAGCCTGGCGACCGTGTATCACTATGCCTTCGGATGGCAGGCGCCTTACGACTTGCCCAGCCTGCCCAAAGTGCTCGGGGCTGTAGGCGGCATAGCGCTAATGATCGGTACGGCAGGGCTTTGGTCCTTGCACCGTCGACGCCATCCCTTGCACGGCGATTCAGCCCAAAAGCCGATGGACCTTGGCTTTATCGCGCTCCTTTTCTTGATCAGTGTCAGCGGCCTTGCTCTGTGGCTGGGGCGCGGTACGCCGGCGATGGCTTTATTACTGTGTTTACACCTAGGTGCCGTAATGGCCCTTTTCTTGACCATGCCTTATAGCAAGTTCGCGCATGGTTTCTTCCGCAGCGCTGCATTGTTGCGTTATGCGGTCGAAAAACGACAACCCAAATCAGCACAAGCTGGCGCTGACTGACGATACTTTTGAAGTGATGAGGAGACATTCCATGAAGTTGAATAAACTGATGAGCGGCCTAGTGCTGTCTGCAGGAGCGTTAATGGCGCCAGCGGCCCATGCCGCCCAGGACCTGCCCGATAGGCCGATCTCTCTGGTCGTAGGTTTTGTGGCGGGCGGTGCGGCGGACACGTCGGCCCGTCTGATCGCAGAAAGGCTGGGGCAAAACACCGGTCGTTCGATCGCGATTATCAACAAGCCCGGCGCCGGAGGCAATATTGCTCACCAATATGTCGCCAATGGGCCAAGCGATGGCAGCATGCTGTTGCTGGGTTCGGTCGGGCCGCTCACCATTTCCCCGCACCTGATGGAGGTGACGTACGATCCTTTCAAGGACTTGGTGCCCATTTCAGGCGGCGTGAACTTCCCTAACGTACTGGTGGTGCATAAAGGCGCAGGTGTGAAGACGTTGGGCGAATTCATCGCACTTGCCAAGTCTGAACCCGAAAAAGTGGACTTTGCCTCGTCTGGCTTTGGGGCCGCGTCGCACATGGCAGGCGAGTTGCTGAACATGGAGGCCGGCGTCGATATGGTGCATGTTCCGTATAAGGGCGGCGCGCAAGCCATGCAGGACCTTCTGGGCGAGCGCGTGATGTCGTACTTTTCGGCACCACCTACCGCGATGCCTTATGTCGAAGA
>DATJCP010000511.1:0-7270 GCA_035514715.1 Candidimonas sp. | reverse complement strand
ATGGAAAGGGTGCGTTCAATAGCCATGTAAGATCCAAAGAATAGAGAGTGGTTCTTGCCTTTTGCCTGCGCGCCAGCCCCTCGGGGCGCCATGCGCAGTAGTCAAAACAACAAAAAACCAGGTTGCAAAAACGGTTTTCTTAATAAAAACAATAACTTTGGCAAAGTTTATGTTAACCGGGCATTTTAACATGCCAAAGACAGCCAACTCCATCATAAAATAATGATATTCAAGCCGAAAGTCGATGAGTCTGTGTTTTTCAGCCCCGTTCCCGGCCAGACCCAATTTTCGCACGCATCCAACGTTTCATATATAGTCGGACTTTCGCCGCTATGCGGCTGTCTGCATTTACTTTTTACATCATGACCACAAATCTCGCTGCAACCGAACCCGAACAACTCTCGAAAAGCTTCGAACCGCAAGAAATAGAATCGCGCTGGTACGCTGAATGGGAACGCCGGGGCTACTTTAGCGGGGGCCAGCATGTAGAACCCACCGGCGAGCATCAAAGCCAGCCTTTTGTAGTGCAGTTCCCGCCCCCCAACGTTACCGGCACCCTGCACATGGGCCATGCGTTCAACCAAACCGTCATGGACGGCCTGGTGCGCTACCACCGCATGCGCGGCGACGACACCGTATTTGTTCCCGGCACAGACCACGCCGGCATCGCCACCCAGATCGTCGTAGAGCGCCAGCTGGACGCGCAGAATATTTCGCGCCACGACCTGGGCCGCGAAACTTTCGTCGAGAAAGTCTGGGAATGGAAAGAAAAATCGGGCAACGCCATCACCGAACAATTCCGCCGCCTGGGTTCGTCGTGCGACTGGGAGCGCGAATACTTCACCATGGACGACAACCTGTCGCGCGGTGTTGTGGAAACTTTCGTACGCCTGCACGAGCAAGGCCTGATCTATCGCGGCAAGCGCTTGGTCAACTGGGATCCGGTACTGGGTACAGCCGTATCCGACCTTGAAGTCGTGAGCGAGGAAGAAGACGGCTTCATGTGGGAAATCCGCTACCCGCTGACCACGCCAACCGGCGGCCTCGAGCACTTGGTCGTGGCCACCACCCGCCCCGAAACCATGCTGGGCGACGTGGCGGTCATGGTGCACCCTGAAGACGAACGCTATGCCCATCTGATCGGCGCAACCGTTACCCTGCCCCTGGTCGGTCGCCAGATACCGGTCATTGCCGACGACTACGTCGACCGCGAATTCGGCACTGGCGTGGTCAAGGTTACCCCCGCGCACGACTTCAACGACTATGCCGTAGGACAGCGCCACGGCCTGGACATGATCAGCGTATTGACGCTGGACGCCAAGATTTCCGACGAAGCGCCCGAGGCCTACCGCGGACTTGACCGCTTTGAAGCCCGCAAGAAAATCGTCGAAGACCTGAAGGCGCTTGAGCTGCTGCAACAGGTCAAACCCCACAAGCTGATGGTGCCGCGCGGCGACCGCACAAGCACCGTTATCGAACCTATGCTGACCGACCAATGGTTTGTCGCGATGAGCAAAGCGGCGCCAGAAGGCGCGCTGAATCCCGGCAAGAGCATTACCGATGTCGCGCTTGAAGTCGTGGCCGACGGCAGCATCAAGTTCTACCCCGAAAACTGGACCACAACCTACAACCAGTGGCTGGAAAAGATTCAGGACTGGTGCATTTCGCGCCAGCTGTGGTGGGGCCACCAGATTCCCGCCTGGTATGCCGAAGACGGCCAGATATTCGTAGCACGCAACGAAACCGAAGCCCGCGCCAAGGCTGATGCCGCCGGCGTCACCGGCCCGCTGACGCGCGACGAAGACGTGCTCGACACCTGGTTCTCGTCGGCCCTGGTGCCGTTTACCGACCTGGGCTGGCCCGACGCCACGCCCGACCTGACGCGCTACCTACCTTCCAGCGTGCTGGTTACCGGCTTTGACATCATTTTCTTCTGGGTCGCCCGCATGGTCATGATGAGCATGCACATGACAGGAAAAGTCCCCTTCCAGACCGTCTATGTACACGGGCTGGTGTGCGACATGGACGGCAAGAAAATGAGCAAGTCCAAAGGCAATACCATCGATCCGGTAGACCTGATCGACGGCATCAGCCTTGACGACCTGCTGGAAAAGCGCAGCAGCGGCCTGATGAACCCCAAGCAAGCCGCCAGCATCAAAAAGAAAACGGCCAAAGACTATCCCAACGGCTTCCCCGCCTACGGTACGGATGCCTTGCGCTTCACCATGGCGGCCTACGCCACGCTGGGGCGCAACATCAACTTCGACCTGAAGCGCTGCGAAGGCTACCGCAACTTCTGCAACAAGCTTTGGAACGCCACGCGCTTCGTGTTGATGAATACCGAAGGGCATGTGCTGGCCGCCCCGGAAAATGCCGAACTGTCGTTTGCCGACCGCTGGATTATCAGCCAGTTGCAACGCCTGGAAACCGAAGTGGAACGCGGCTTTACCGACTACCGCTTCGACAATATCGCCAACGCGCTTTACCGCTTTGTATGGGATGAATACTGCGATTGGTATGTGGAGCTGGCCAAAGTACAAATCCAGAACGGCACGGAACAACAGCAGGCCGGTACACGCCGCACATTGATCCGCGTACTGGAAACGGTCCTGCGTCTGGCTCATCCGATCATTCCTTTCATCACCGAAGAGCTTTGGCAGAAAGTGGCCTTGGTTGCTGGCAAGCGCGGGGCCGACGAGCAAACCAGCTTGTGCATACAGGCTTACCCACGCGCCAATAACGATTTGCTGGATGTGGCAGCTGAGGCACAGGTTGCCGAACTGAAGCTGCAAGTTGAAGCCGTGCGTGCGTTGCGGGGCGAAATGAATCTGTCGCCAGCGCAGCGAGTACCGCTGATTGCCCAGGGCGACCGCGCCGTGTTGCAAGCCAACAGCCTGTATCTGGCGGCTCTGGCCAAGCTGGAAAACGTGGATATTGTCGATAGCCTGCCGGATGTCGGTGCGCCGGTGCAAGTGGTTGGCACAACGCAACTGATGCTGCATGTGGAAATCGACGTGGAAGCCGAACGCTTGCGCTTGGGCAAGGAAATCGAACGCCTGCAAAACGAAATTACCAAGGCGAACGGCAAACTGTCGAATGCCAGCTTTGTAGAGCGCGCGCCGGCTGCGGTTGTCGAGCAGGAAAAATTGCGGGTAGCACAATTTGGCGAAACGCTGCAGAAGGTGCAGGAACAACTGGCCAAGCTGGCTTAAAGCACTGGATTAAAAACATGGCTCTTTTGCCAGAACAGCACGCCAAGCATATGTACTCCCAAGCGCTCGCTCTGGGAGAGCTTGGCCGCACCGAAGACGAAATCGCCGCCTATGACGAGATCGACCGTTGTTACGGCAAGAATGAAAGCCCCGCCGTGCGCGATCAGGTTGCCAAAGCGCTACTCAGTAAAGGCATCTGTTTTGGCCAGCTCGGTCGCAACGAGGATGAGATCACCATCTATGACGAAATCGACCGTCGTTACGGTTGGGATGAAAGCCTTGCCGTACGTGAACTGGTAGCCAGGACACTCCTGTACAAAGGCCTCACTCAGGGCCAGCTTGGCCGCAACGAAAAAGCAATCACCACCTATAACGAGCTCAGCCGTCGTTACGGCAAAGATGAGAGCCCCACCCTACGCGAACAAGTAGCCATGGCGCTCCTTAACGAAGGCCTCATCCATGGCAAGCTCGGTCGCAGTGAGGATGAGATCAGCGCCTATGACGAGATCGACCATCGTTACGGCAGGAGGGATGAAAGTCTTATCGTACGTGAACAGGTAGCCAGGGCACTCCTGAACAAAGGCGCCACCCTTGGCCAGCTCAGCCGCAACGAGGAAGCAATCACTACCTATGACGAGCTCGGCCATCGTTACAGCAAAGACGAAAGCCCCGTCCTGCGTGAACAGGTAGCCATGGCGCTCCTTAACAAAGCCATCATTCATGGCAAACTCGGTCGCAGCGGGGATGAAATCACCGTCTATGACGAGATCGACCATCGTTACGGCAAAGATGAAAGTTCCGCCGTGCGAGACCAAGTCGCCAAGGCCCTCCTGAACAAAGGCTTCACGCTTGGCCAGCTCGGCCGCAGCGAGGATGAGACCACTGTCTATGACGAGATTGACCGTCGTTACGGCAAAGATGAGAGTCCCGTCCAGCGTGAACAGGTAGCCATGGCGCTGCTTAACAAAGCCATCACTCAGGGCCAACTTGGCCGCTCCGAAGACGCAATCATCCTCTACGACGAACTCGACCATCGTTACGGCAAGGATGAAAACCCTGCCGTGCAAGAACAGGTCGCCAAAGCGCTTCTCAATAAAGGCTCCAGGCTAGGCAGGCTTGATCGCACCGAGGAAGCATTCGCCGTCTTTGACGAAATCGACTATCGTTATGGCAAGAATGGGAGCCCCATCCTGTGCGAATACGTCACCAAGGCGCTTATCAACAAAGGTATCAGGCTGAGTGCGCTTAAGCGCGACGAGGAAGCTATCACTGCCTTTGACAGGATTGACTACCGTTATGGCAAGAACGAAACCCCCACTGTGCGCGCATCGGTCGCCTGGGCGCTCCTGAACAAAGGCTCCAGGCTAGGCAAACTGGGGCACAACGAGGAAGCTATCACCGTCTATGACGAGATCGATCGTCGCTACGGCAAGGATGAGAGCCCTACCCTCCGTGAACACGTCGCCAGAGCCCTCCTGAACAAAAGCATCAGGCTAGACCAACTCAACCGCAGCGAAGATGAAATCGCTGTTCATGACGAAATCGACCGTCGTTACGGCAAGGATCAGAATCCAGCCGTACGAGACCAAGTCTCCAAGGCCCTCCTTAACAAAGGCATCAGCCTCTATCGGCTCGATAGCAATGAAGAAGCAATCGCTATCTATGACGAAATCGACCATCGTTACGGCAAGGACGAGAGCTCCGCGATGCGCGAACAGGTCGCCAAGGCGCTCCGCAATAAAGGCACCAGCCTTGGCAAACTCGAACGCAACGAGGAAGCCATCACCGCCTGCGACGAGGTCGACCATCGTTATGGCAAGGATGACAGCCCCGACATACAAGAGCAAGTCGCCCAGGCGCTTAACAGTAAAGGCTTCCGTCTTAGTCAGCTTGATCGCAGCGAAGAAGCAATCACCGTTTATGACGAAATCTACCGTCGTTACGGCAAGGATGAGAGTCCTACCCTGCGCGAACAGGTCGCCAGGGCGCTTGTCAGCAAAGGCGGTAAGCTAGACCAGCTTGAGCGCAGCGAAGAAGCGATCGCCGTTTATGACGAGATCGACCGTCGTTACGGCAAAGATGAAAGCTCTGGCTTGCGCGAACAGGTCGCCTGGGCGCTCGTCAGTAAAAGCGTCAGGCTTGAACAGCTTGGTCGCAAAGAGGAAACAGTCACCGTCCTTGACGAGATAGACCATCGCTATGGCAAGGACGACAACCCCGCCATACGCAAACTGGCCGACTGGTCGCTTAAGTGGGCCGCGCTGGTCAATGAAACATCAGGTACCGACAAGGTTGAACACGTAGCAAGCAGCTAACTACGTGCTCCGCCTAACATCCGCCGCCATCATAAGGGCTGATCGGATGAGGGCCAATGAAAGTAAAGCTCCTGGCCCATAGCACTAAAAGGTAAAACTATCCTACTGTACGCACAACTCTAAGCGTCTATTTTCTCGCTGCGTATCGTTGCAAGCTGGCGTCTTCATAGGGAAGCCAGCGCCTGCAAGTATCCCAGGGAGGAAGATGATCCTGTTGCCAATTCGTATTGTTATTACATTTGGCAAACTTATCACGGGAGGGGTAATGCTATGGTCTTTGGGAGAAAATGCGGCACCGCCCGGTGCGGCATATCAATAAAAAACACCGCAACACAGCTATTGACCGAACGTCTCTTTCCACAAAGAGCTGTTCGAGGCCAGCGCCAGACACTCTCGATAACGGCAAGTTTGAATAGCCGAAACCCGGCTCTGTGCTCCTGTGCCATCTGTGGCGGCTTAGGACCGATGACTTTTATTACACACATTGAAAACTCTTTTTTTGCAGCACGCACTTTCACGCTTACTCGAGGCCACTGCCAGCTTGCCGTCGCCCTCGTCTTGGTAGCGAGCCTCTTCCTTCCTATTGGTGTTATGGCCGGTGAGCTTGACGAGCAGGAACTACCGCCGTCGACCCAGCAGATCGCGTTGCAAATGCCGTCCCTGGAATCGGACGAGCATGGTATGCAGCATTCACTAGCCAAATCCCTTGAATACAGAGGCTTGCTGAACGCCGAAAGAGAAGCAAAAATACAAGCGCAAACACAGTATCTGGCCGCGAAGTTTGATCAAAATGAATCGGCAATTCGCGAATACGTGGAATTGGCATGGAAAGAAGCCAGCAAGCGCAACGGAATGTCTCCAGAACTTCTCATTGCCGTGATGCAAAAAGAAAGCTCACTGCGTCCAAAAATACAAAGCAGCTATGGCGCTCAAGGTTTGATGCAAGTCGTTCGACGATGGCATCACGACAAACTTCATCCTTCCGAATCGCTCTTTGATCCAGAGGTGAACATCCGGGTCGGGGCGGATGTCCTGGCGGAGTACCTGGAAGAGGCAGATGGCAGCCTCAGTAAAGCGCTTAGAAAATACTCGGGCAACGCGAGAGGCTATGCCACAAGGGTATTGAACGAATCAACTAAGCTTGCTCATGTCGCTGCCGAGGCCGCCGGCCAAGTTTTAGCGTCGAAAGGCTAGCACGGTAACAAGCTTATGGGTGTCTGATTAGGCGCCCAAAAAAATGGCGGTAGTATCCTTACGCCATGGACTCCCTGATTGCTGCTTCTGCACGCGCCCTCGCTGCCGGCGATGCGCTCGGCGCCCTTAAGCGAGTTGCCTTGCGCAACGACCCGCCGGCGCTAGCCTTGCGCGGTATCGCCATGGCTCAGCTCGGCGATTACCCGCGTGCTCGTGAACTCCTTCGGCGCGCCGGCCGTGGCTTTGGCGCCCACGAAGAGTTGGCACGCGCTCGCTGTGTTGTCGCCGAGGCTGAAGTGGCACTGGCCATGCGTGACTTAGGCGGTTCGCCACGTTCGCTGATGGCGGCCGCGACTACCCTGGATGCGCACTCCGATCACGCCAACTCAGTGCAAGCACGGCTCATCGCCAGGCGCAGGCTCTTGCTGCTTGGCCGTCTCGACGAAGCCGAGGCAACACTGGCGCAGACGGGTACGCGTGAACTACCGCCGTCGCTCGCGGCAGTAACCGAGCTGATTACAGCAGAGCTGGCGCTGCGCTCACTTCACA
>DATJCP010000510.1:0-2927 GCA_035514715.1 Candidimonas sp. | reverse complement strand
GGCGTAGTGCATTGTGGAATGCCTGCCAGCGAGGTGCCGCAGCGGCTTTGCAATACAGAGCGCAGCAGTAATTCCAGTGGACGATGCCAGGGGGAAATTGAATCCAGCTTCGGACGCCCGGCCAAAGCATGGCGGCGCAAGGCATGGATGGATTCGGTCATGCCCGGCAGTATGCGCACCAGCGCTTCGTCGCCGGCATAGGCTTCCAGGATCAGGTAAATATCACGTTCGAGCGGGGACGCCATGGCATTGGCTGCCTTGGCGCTTCCCCGGCTGGCGCGCATGGCTTGTTGTAGTGCCAGAGTGCGGAATTGTTCCAAGCTGCGGTTGAAGTCGTTGCTTTGGAAATCGGCAGGCAGCCATAAAGCGTTATCGTCGGTGGCCGGTATCGCAGTGGCGGGTGGGGGCAAGTCGCCCCTGCGGAAAATACCAGCAAGGAAGGTGCGCTGCGCAGGGCGCTGGGCGATACGTATGGGGTAATGAATTCCAAAAACAGCCCCGATCAGTAAGTCAACACGCTCGGCAACATCGGCCAGTTGTATGATTTCAGGGCGGTTGGGGATATGCCGATGGCGCAACCATAATTGCCGCGCGAATATCGTGGCATGACGCGCCACGTCGGTGATGACGTCTTCAGCTTCCGCCATGGCTGTTTCCCCCCAGTCTGTGCTCAGACGAAACTAAGGTCGACCAGATCGCGCATGGCGCCGACCAGCGAGTCGTCGTCGGACAAGGGGGCAACCAGGCCGGTATAGCATGCGCGGCGCAAGGGGATGCCGCCATTGATGAGCTTGGCTGTGGCGACTAGCAGGCGGGTGCTGGGCATTTCGGCCAGCCCGCGATCTTTCAGGCTGCGCAGCTTGTGGGCGAGCGTAACCAGGGTGTCGGCTGTACCGCCATCTATAGCCCCCTCGTGCATAAGTATGGCTATTTCACGCTCGCGATCGGGAAAGCCGAAATCCAAGGCGACAAAACGCTGCCGGGTGCTGGGTTTCATGTCTTTCAGCATGCGCTGGTAGCCAGGGTTATATGAGACTACCAGTTGAAATCCTGGGTGGGCATGAATAAGTTCGCCTGTTTTTTCCAGCGACAAGGTGCGCCGATAGTCGGTTAACGAATGCAGGGCGACTACGGTGTCCTGGCGCGCTTCCACGACTTCGTCCAGGTAGCAGATGGCTCCCTGGCGTGCCGCGATGGCCAGAGGCCCGTCTTGCCATACGGTGTCGTTATGCTGGATCAGAAAGCGGCCGATAAGATCGCTGGCAGTCAGGTCATCGTGGCAAGAAACGGTTATCAGGGGGCGGTCGAGTTTCCATGCCATATGCTCCACAAAACGTGTTTTTCCACAGCCGGTTGGCCCTTTGATCATTACGGCCAACTGGTTAAGGTGACATTGCTCGAATATGGCGACTTCGTCGTTGGAGGCAAGGTAGTAGGGCTGGGCGCCGCCATTCAGGCTGTCGCCCAGCTCTGCTATATTGGTCTTGCGGGCTGCTTCCGCCACTTTAGCCGGCCCTTGCATTGCTTGCCGCGGGTGCGCCATGTGTGACGGTACCGGTGTTTACTGGGCTGAAACGAGGCGCATGACGAAAGAAATCATAGATGAATAATCCCACGCCCACTGCAAATAGCGAGGCGCAGGCAATGAGCATGACGAAGTGCACCTGGATTTTCAGTTGCACATCAAGATAGCCTATGCCCAGCACGCGCTCCAGGTAGACTTGGCCAATGCCGGCGGTGGCAAACGACAGTGTCATGCCGAACATGCCGCTGACCTGCAGCCAGAAGGCCCAGTAGCCTACGCTACTGCCTTGCTCATCTCTGTCATGTGTGAGCGAGGGCATGGCATAGGAAATCATGGCCATGACTATCATGGCGTAGGCGCCGAAAAAGGCGGCATGCCCATGCATGGCGGTGATCAGCGTCCCGTGCGTCCATTTATTGATATCGGGGAAGGTGTGTGCCAAGCCCAATAGGCCCGCACCAAACAACCCAAAGACAGCGCTCCCCAGTGTCCAGTGCAAAGCCAAGGTGTTGGGGTGGTTGACCCCGGAGCGGCGCAGGGCGTAATACGCATACATGGCCATGCCCATCAGGGCCAAGGGTTCCAGCGCACTGAAAAACCCGCCTAAAGGCAGCCAGTAGGCTGGCACGCCTATCCAGTAATAGTGGTGAGCGGTGCCAAGGATGCCTGCAATAAAGACCAGGCCCACAATGACATACAACCATTTTTCCATGACCTCGCGGTCAGCGCCCGATAGGCGGATAAGCAGGTAGGCCAGGAATGACGCTTGTATCATTTCCCAGACGCCTTCTACCCATAAGTGTATGGTCCACCAGCGATAATAGATCGACACAATATAGTTTTCGTAATGGAACAGAGCGGGTATGTAAAGCACCGCGGAGCTGCCCAGGCCCAGCAAGAGCACGCCTTCAGTGGTGGTGAAACGGCCCGATTTCTTTATGGTCATGGCTATGTTGTATAAAAACATAAGCATCACAATCACAATCACGATCTTGTGGGGCAAGGGCTGTTCAAGAAATTTATTGCCGGTTCCGTAGCGGAAAAAATAGCCAATGATGGCGCTGACCCCCATCAGAGCCCAGAGCCCAAGCTGTATGTAAGCCAGTTTTACGCTATAGATTTCGCTACGTGATTCGTCCGTCACCATCCAGTATGTGGCCCCCATGAAGCCGGTCAGCAACCATACTATCAACAGATTGGTGTGGACTGTTTTGCTGACATCAAAGGGAATGAGATTCAGCAGAGGATCGGGACCCAGGTACTTGGTTGCCGACAACAGACCAAAGACAATTTGCAGCCCGAACAGTATGAGTGCAAGTGCAAAATACCAGTAAGCAACAGATTGAGATTTATAACGCATGGCTACTCCTCGTTTTTATATGTCGATTCTGATTTTCTGGCG
>DATJCP010000509.1:0-13157 GCA_035514715.1 Candidimonas sp. | reverse complement strand
GTTGCCGAGATCGACAAGCTTGTTGCCCAGAAAGAAGCCGAGATCATGACGGTTTAATACCGTCCCTGATACGGATTATTCTTGATGCTGCGTAGCACGACCTTGTCTGTACCCGAACGTACAGAAGTACCACGCCACGTGGCCATTATCATGGATGGTAATGGCCGCTGGGCCACCAAGCGCTTCTTGCCCCGTACGGCAGGCCATGTTCGTGGCGTGCAGGCGGTGCGCCGCGCTGTGGAAGCCTGCGGCAAGCGCGGGGTCGAATACCTGACCCTATTTGCCTTCAGCTCCGAAAACTGGCGCCGTCCGCAAGAAGAAGTCAGCTTGCTGATGCGTCTATTCATCCAGACGCTGGAAAAAGAAGTCAACAAGCTGAATGAGCAGGGCGTGCGCTTGCGCATCGTAGGCGACTTATCGCCATTCGAACCCAAGCTGCAAGCGCTCATACATTCGGCCGAACAGCGCACGGCCCACAATACGGCGCTAACCCTGACTATTGCCGCCAATTATGGCGGCCGTTGGGATATCCTCCAGGCCTTTCAGCGGCTATTGCAGGCCCATCCTGAATTGGCCCAAAATCCCAAAGCTATGGAAGAGCCGCTGTTAACTCAGTACCTATCCATGGCCTATGCGCCTGAACCCGACCTTTTTATCCGTACCGGCGGCGAACAGCGTATTTCCAATTTCCTAGTCTGGCAGCTTGCTTATACTGAACTATATTTTTCAGATGACTTCTGGCCCGATTTCGGACCCAAGGAACTCGATACTGCATTTGAATGGTATCGGACCCGGGAACGCCGATTTGGGCGCACAAGCGCCCAGGTTGCACAACAAACCTGAACACGGGAGTTCCCTATGTTGAAGCAACGCGTCATAACGGCGGTTGTCTTGCTTGCAGTGCTCTTGGGTACCTTGCTTGCGCCCGGTCCGTGGCCGCTGGTATTGCTGTTTACGCTGGCAGCGGCGTGCGCATTGTGGGAATGGCTTAGGCTTACTTGGCCGGGTAAAGGCTCTTTCTTTCCCTTGATCGTGGCTATAGTCCTCGCCGCAGGCTTGCTGCTTGTAGCGAAACAGTGGCTGGCGCCAGAGCCGCAAACTTGGGCACTGGATCTGCAATCAGCACTGAATCGCTGGCTGTTGCCTGTTGTTGCGCTAATATGGGTAGTCGGGGCAACCGGCATGGTATTTCAAGGCCAGGCCACACGGCGCACCGGCTGCTTCTGGCTTAGCATTTTCGGGGTTGCCGCAGTCATTGCCGTCTGGGCTGCGCTGGTACAGCTATTCTTGGCCAACGGCGCCTGGTTCCTGGTTTCATTATTGGCGCTGATCTGGCTTGCCGATATTGCCGCCTATTTCACCGGCAAAGCGCTGGGAAAACATAAGCTGGCGCCTAAAGTCAGCCCAGGAAAAACCTGGGAAGGCGCTGCCGGCGGCGTGCTTGCCGCGGCTATTTGGGTAATGGCCAGCGCCTATTGGCCGGGCAGTTTTGGCGCAGTGCTATCCCAGCGCTGGCCGGTGTGGGCAGTACTTGCTATTGCCGTTTTCCTGGCTGCTTTGTCGATTGTGGGCGATTTGTTCGAATCTTTGCTTAAGCGACGTGCCCAGGTAAAAGACTCCAGTCAACTGCTGCCAGGGCATGGCGGAGTGTATGACCGCATAGACGCCTTGCTGCCAGTGGCGCCCATCGCCTTACTACTGACCGGAGTATGACTCTGATGACGTTCCAGCATGTATGCGTTTTGGGTTCTACCGGATCAATAGGTGAGAACACCCTGGATGTCATCGCCAGGCACCCGGAAACAATGTCCGTTTATGCCCTCAGTGCGCATAGCCGCATTGAAAGGCTGGCAGCCCAGGCACTGGCAACTGGTGCTAAAGTCGTTATCGTCCCGTCCGATTCCGCTCGGGCCGGCTTTGTACAAGCCTGGGCCGGCCCCAGTCCCATGCCCGAAATTCGGGTAGGGGCCCAAGCGCTTGCCGATACCGCGGCAGATACGGCGGTTACCACTGTCATGGCGGCAATTGTCGGTGCGGCTGGCCTGCCTTCCGCTTTGGCGGCTGCCAAAGCCGGCAAGCGCGTCTTACTGGCCAATAAAGAAGCTTTGGTGGCGGCAGGGGGCTTGTTCATGCAGACAGTGCGCGAGAACGGCGCCGAGCTTCTGCCCATCGATAGCGAGCATAACGCCATTTTCCAGTGCCTGCCTCAGGGTGGCAGGGCGACTGCGCCGACCACACCTGCAAAAGGGGTCCGCCGTCTGCTGCTTACAGCGTCAGGCGGGCCTTTCCGGACCATGGCCCTGGACTTGTTGCCTAGTGTTACGCCTGATCAGGCTTGCGCGCATCCCAACTGGAGCATGGGCCGCAAAATCTCGGTCGACTCGGCCACCATGCTGAATAAGGGGCTGGAAGTCATCGAAGCGCATTGGCTGTTTGCCATGCCTGTCAGCCAGATACAAGTCGTAATTCACCCACAAAGCATGGTGCATTCCATGGTCGAGTATGAAGACGGCTCGATTTTGGCCCAACTGGGTCAGCCGGATATGCGTACTCCCATTGCGTATGGCCTGGGGTTTCCTGAACGGATCAATAGCGGGGTTGGGCTGTTGGCGCTTACGGCATTGGGGCGTCTGGATTTCGAAGAGCCCAATCTCGAGCGCTTTCCTTGCCTGCGCTTGTCGTTCGATGCGCTTAGAACCAGCCAAGCTGCCTGCGTGACCTTGAATGCTGCAAATGAAATCGCCGTAGACTGCTTTTTGAAACAGCAAATTCGCTATACTGAAATTGCCTGCATCATAGAGGATAGCCTTGACCGCATGGCAGGCATGCCAGAGCCGGGCCTGAACTCGCTCGACGACGTGTTGGCGCTGGATGCCTACACCCGTCGCATTGCCACTGAACTCTGCCTGCTTAAAAGGTAGTTGCGCTGTTTTTCCTGGGATTTCATGCTTTTCACTTTGCTCGCCTTCGCTGTCGCCCTAGGGGTGTTGATCACCTTTCATGAGCTAGGCCATTATTGGGTAGCTCGCCGTTGCGGCGTACGTGTGCTGCGGTTTTCGGTTGGTTTTGGAAAGGTTGTGGCCCGTCGCACAGACCGCCATGGCACCGAATGGGCCTTGTCGGCCATTCCTTTGGGCGGCTATGTGAAGATGCTGGACGACGCCCCTGAAAATGCCAGTCCCGCGGAAGCCAGCCAGGCCTTTAACCGCAAAACATTGCGTCAGCGTAGCGCCATTGTCATGGCAGGCCCCATCGCCAATCTTGTTTTGGCCGCGTTGTTGTATACGGCGCTAGGCCTGGCGGGCACTAACGAACCAGCCGCCATTCTTGCCGCGCCGCCGCCCGATACCGTCGCCGCCCAGGCAGGGTTTCAAGCTGGCGATCGCATTACCGCCATTAATCAACAGCCGGTCCAGTCATGGAGCGAAGCCCGCTGGCAACTGCTTGACATGTTGACCGACGGCGGCGAAGTCCAGATCCAGGTTGATACTGCATCAGGCATGAGCCGTGAGCGCCGTCTTCACTTGGCCGCAGGCACAATAGAACCCGAGGGTTCCGACTTGATGGCCGAAGCAGGGCTCAACCTGGCGGCACCCAAACCTGTCGTCAACCAGTTGACCCCGGGCGGGGCGGGTGAAGAAGCAGGGTTGCGCAGTGGCGACACCATCATCAAGCTGGCCTCGCTGGATCAGCCCTCGTCCAGCACCGTCGTATCCGAAATCCAGAAACATCCGGGCCAGCCATTGCCGATCACGGTACTGCGTGACGGAACGCCTTTGACGCTTACTGTTACTCCGCGCAGCGAAGCTGGTGCCGATGGCGCCACCATAGGTCGGATCGGTGTCATGCTTGGCGCCGATTTCCCTATGGTCATGGTGCGTTATGGCCTTTTCGACAGCTTGGGGCGAGGCGTTTCACGCACTGTCGAGACGGCTTGGTTCTCGTTGAAGATGATGGGCCGCATGATATGGGGCAATGTTTCGCTGCGAAATGTCAGCGGCCCGGTTACTATTGCCGATTATGCAGGCCAGACTGCACGGATCGGATTAGCTGCTTACATAGGATTTTTGGCACTAATCAGTGTTAGTATCGGCGTATTAAATTTGTTACCTATTCCCATGCTCGATGGCGGCCACCTGATGTTCTATGTTCTGGAAGCCATACGAGGCAAGCCTGTGCCCGAGAAATGGCTGGAAAACGGCCAACGTGTCGGGCTGGCGCTATTGGCGGGCTTGATGGGCTTGGCATTTTTTAACGATTTTTCCCGTATTTTCAGTTAAGGGCTTTGTGCCTTACAATCTTCCACCATTTATTCGTCCAAGGATCGTCCAGGATGTCGTTTAGCCGGAAATTCCCTTTTGCCAAGCGCGCCATGCCTGTTTTATTGGCGGCTATGCTTCTTCCCAGCCTTGCGAGCGCGTTTTCGCCTTTCGTAGTGCGCGATATCCAGGTCAATGGCATTCAGCGTGTCGATGCGGGTACCATCTTTAGCTACTTGCCTGTCAAGGTAGGTGAACAGTTCACCGAAGCCCAGGCTAGCGAAGCGATCCAGCGTTTATACGCAACGGGCTTCTTCAGCGATGTCAAGATCGACACTACCAACAATGTATTGGTTGTATCGGTACAGGAAAGGCCAACAATCGCTTCGGTCAGCTTCAATGGCATGCACGAATTCGATGCCAAGGCCATTACCAAATCGCTTGGGCAAGTGGGCTTCGGCCAAGGGCGCGTGTTCGACCGCTCCATGCTCGAACGCGCTGAGTTCGAGCTCAAGCAGCAATATTTGTCCAAAGGCAAGTATGGGGTTGAAATAACTCCCATCATTACTCCCTTGCCGCGCAACCGGGTAGGCGTGAGCTTCGACATCTTCGAAGGCGACCTGGCAAAAATCAAGCAAATACACATCATCGGTAACAAGACATTTTCCGAAGGCACCTTGCTGGATGAAATGGAACTCACCGATTCCGGCATGATGACGTGGTATACCGGAACCGATAAATACTCGCGCGAAAAGCTTGAAGGCGATATCGAACGGATCCGTTCCTTTTATCTGGACCGAGGCTACCTGGAATACTCGGCAGAACCTCCGCAAGTCAGCATCTCGCCAGACCGCCACGATATTTTCGTAACGCTTACCCTCCACGAAGGCGAACCCTACAAGGTGCGCAGTGTGAAGCTAGCCGGCGACTTGCTTGGTCTGGAAGATAAAATCCAGCCTTTGGTACAAGTCAAGGAAGGCGAAACATTTTCGGCAACAAAAACCAACGCCACGGTAAAAGCCATTACCGAATATCTCGGCAGCCTGGGTTACGCGTTCGCCAACGTCAACCCTAATCCTGTTCTGGATCGCGAAGGCCACGAAGCCGATCTTACGTTTTATGTAGATCCTGGCCGCCGCGTGTATGTACGCCGTATTCAAATCGGCGGCAACACCCGTACGCGCGATGAAGTCATACGCCGGGAAATGCGCCAGCAAGAAGCCGCCTGGTACGATGCGGCCAGCATCAAGTCTTCGCGCGACCGCGTCGACCGCCTGGGTTACTTTAACGATGTCAATGTGCAAACAGCGCCTGTCGCTGGCTCGCCTGACCAGGTCGACGTCAACGTCGACGTCAAAGAAAAGCCTACCGGTCTTATCAACCTGGGTGTAGGTTATGGGTCTACCGACAAGGTTATTTTGTCGGCGGGTATCAGCCAGGACAATATTTTCGGTAGCGGCAATACCTTGTCGTTGCAGCTTAATACCAGCAAAACCAACCGCGCAGCGGTTATTTCGCACACAGACCCATACTGGACTCAAGACGGCATCAGCAAGACGACATCGCTGTACTACCGGCGCACTACGCCTTATGAAAGCCGCGACTCTTTCGGTGATTATGAAGTTACCGCCATGGGCGCTGGTCTGAATTTCGGTGTGCCAATTTCCGAATATGACCGTATCTTTTCGGGGATCAGCTTCGAGCACAACAAGCTAAGTAAGCTAAGTGAGCAATACACACCGCAGGCCTACCAAGATTTCGTTAAGGAATATGGCGATACCACCAACTCAGTTATCTTCAACGTCGGTTGGTCCAAAGATACGCGCGACAGCGCCATAGCGCCCACCAAGGGCAGCTACACACGCTTGTCTGGTGACCTGTCGACCGTGGATTTGCAATACTACATGTTAAGTGCTCAGCAGCAGTACTACCTGCCGCTAGGCCGTTCCTACACCTTGGCATTTAACGCTTTGGCCGACTGGGGTAAAACCTATGGTGACAAATCCTTCCCTGTGATCAAGAATGTTTACGGTGGCGGTATCGGATCGGTGCGCGGCTACGAAGGTGCTTCTCTAGGCCCACGCGACACGCTTACCAATGATTACCTTGGCGGTTCACGTCGAGTCGTGGGTAATGTACAGTTGTACTTGCCATTCCCAGGTGCTACACGTGACCGCACTTTGCGCTGGTTCCTGTTTACCGACGCAGGCCAGGTTGCCAACACCAGTGGCGGTTGCGCTCGTGGTACGACCCCTTCAGAGGACCCGTGCGGCTGGAAGTATTCCGCCGGTATCGGTTTGTCGTGGCAGTCCCCGTTAGGTCCGTTGCAGTTGTCTTACGGCCGCGCACTTAACGCCAAGGAAGGCGACGACAAACAGGCCTTCCAATTCCAGATCGGTACAGGTTTCTGATTCACGCCAATTAATGGCACAATAGCTTTTTTATCTCTGCTACTTTGCAAGGTAGATTTTTCATGAAGTCTCAATTAGTTTTACAAGTTTCTGCTTTAACCCGTAGCATTGCCCGCGGTAACCGTGCACTGGTCCTTGCTGCGGCATTGGGCGCCAGCGCCATGGTGGCAGCGCCTGTCCATGCGCAGGCAACAAAAATAGGCTTCGTCAGCACAGAGCGTATTCTGCGTGACTCCAAGCCAGCCAAGGCTGCCCAGGCCAAGATTGAGGCCGAATTCAAGCGCCGCGACGACGAGTTGCAAAAGCTGGCTGGCACCTTGCGCACACAGGCTCAAAAGTTCGACAAAGATGCTCCTGTATTGTCCGAGTCGGAACGCGTCAAGCGCCAGCGCCAGTTGGCCGATCTTGACTCCGATCTGCAGCGCAAGCGCCGCGAATTTCAGGAAGACTTCAATCGCCGTCGCAATGAAGAGTTTTCCGGCATCGTCGAAAAAGCCGACGCGGCCATCAAGAAGATCGCTGAGCAGCAAAATTACGACCTGATCATTCAAGACGCCGTTACCGTCAGCCCTAAAGTCGATATCACCGACCAGGTCATGAAAGCCTTGGGCGGCTAATCACAAATGCCGGTATTGCTAGCCCCTGAACAGGCGCCAACACTGCATGAGCTTCTGGCCGAGGCAAACACCATCGGCCTTGATTGCCTACCGGCTGATACCAACAACGAGCCTGCGCCGCGCATTCGCGGCCTGGGTTCGTTGACTTCCGCGGGTGCTACAGAAATCAGTTTTCTGTCCAATCCCAAGTTGCAAGACCAACTGCTCGATTGCAGGGCTGCCGCGGTCATTATGACCGATGCCGTCTATCAAACGCTCAAGCCCGGAAGCTACACCTATCGTGTAGTGGTGTGTAGCCAACCCTACCTCATGTATGCCTTGCTGGCGCAATGGTTCGATCAGCACCGGATGAACCGCCTGGAAACGGGCATTCATCCAAGCGCCATTGTTTCACCAACAGCACATATTGCCGATGGGGTCACCATAGGCCCATTTTGTGTAGTTGAAGAGGGCGCCACAATAGGACGAGGCACACGCCTTGGCCCTCATTGTGTCGTCGGTGCGCAGTCTGTCCTGGGACAGGATTGCCTTTTGCATGCGCGGGTTACGCTCTACCACAACGTTGTTGTGGGCGATCGGGCCATTTTGCATTCCGGGTCGGTACTGGGTGCCGACGGTTTTGGTTTTGCACCCGATCCGTACAAAGAGCCCGGCGCCTGGGCCAAGATTGCCCAGATCGGCGGCGTGCAAATCGGCAACGATGTCGAAATCGGCGCGAATACAACCGTTGACCGCGGTGCCCTTGAAAATACCGTGCTAGGCAACGGGGTCAAGCTGGATAACCAGATAATGATCGGGCATAACGCACAAATAGGCGATCATACCGCCATGGCGGCGTGCGTCGGTGTGGCCGGCTCTACAGTAATAGGGCGGCGTTGCACGATTGCCGGGGCGGCCATGCTATCGGGCCACCTGGTATTGGCCGACGACGTCCACGTATCAGGCGGAACAGCCGTTACGTCAAACATCGACAAGCCGGGCCGCTATACCGGCGTATATCCGTTTGCCGAACACGTCCAGTGGCAGCGCAATGCCGCCGTCCTGTCGCAGTTGGCACAACTGCGGCGGCGCCTCAGAGCGATGGAAAAAAATACTCAGTAACCCAGAAATCGTATTGCACGATTCAAGCACGCAGGATATAAAAAGATGGAATTCGACATTCAACAAATCATGGAGCGCTTGCCGCATCGTTACCCGATGCTGCTGGTTGACCGTGTCATTGAAATGGTACCCGGCAAAAGCATCGTGGCCATTAAAAACGTGTCGATGAACGAACCGTTCTTCAACGGCCACTTTCCCCATCATCCCGTTATGCCCGGTGTGCTTATTGTTGAAGCACTGGCGCAGGCGGCGGCCTTGTTTTCTTTCGAAGGCAATGATGTCAAACCGGCCGACAAGAAAATGGCCTATTACCTGGTTGGAATCGATGGCGCCCGCTTTCGCCGTCCTGTTGTTCCCGGCGACCAACTGCGCCTTGAAGTGACCGCCGACAAGATCAGCCGTGCCATTTGCCGGTACGACGCCAAGGCCACGGTCGATGGCAACCTGGTTGCCGAGGCTAAAATCATGTGTGCGATTCGCGTATTGGAAGAGTAGTCATGGCCAGTTTGATACATCCTACGGCGATCATTGCCGACGGAGCCAACATCGCCAGCGATGTCAGCATCGGACCTTACAGCATCGTGGGCGAGCATGTCACGATAGGCAAGGGCACCGTTGTGGGGCCGCATTGCGTCCTGGATGGACACACCACGATAGGCGCCAATAACAATTTCTACCGCTTTTGCTCGATAGGCGGCATGCCGCAAGACAAAAAGTACGCAAATGAGCCTACGCGACTTGAAATCGGCGATGGCAATACCGTACGCGAGTATGTCACCATCAACACCGGCACCATTCAGGATGTGGGTGTTACCCGGGTAGGCGATGACAACTGGATCATGGCATACGCGCACATTGCACACGACTGCCAGATCGGCAGCCACACCATTATTGCCAATAGCGTGCAATTTGGTGGCCACGTCCATGTGGGTGATTGGGCGATCATCGGCGGGCTTAGCGCGGTACACCAATTCGCACGCATAGGCGCGCACGCCATGATAGGTGGAACCAGTTCGATACGCCAGGATATCCCTCCGTACTTGATTGGTGCAGGCGATCCGTTCCGCCCGGTCGGCATCAACTCCGAAGGGCTAAGCCGGCGCGGCTACACGCCCGAGGCCGTTGCCGCCCTCAAAGAAGCCTACAAGCTGCTGTATCGCCGCAACCTCAAGGTTGACGAAGCCTGCGAACAAATGAAGGCATTGCAGCAAGAAAGGCCAGTAGCGCACGATGCCTTGCAAGTCATGATCGACTTCCTTACCGCTTCTACACGCGGCATTGTCCGTTCATGACTTTGCGCGTAGGCATGGTGGCTGGCGAGCCGTCAGGCGATTTGCTGGCTGCCAGAGTGATACAAGGTATATCCCGCCACGATGCCGATAGCCGCTGCTCTGGGATAGGCGGCCCTGCCATGCGTAGGCAGGGCTTTGATACTTGGCACTCTATGGATGCCTTGACGGTTTTCGGCTATGTGGACGCGCTCAAACGTCTGCCCAGCCTGATTTCCACCTATTCCGATGTCAAGAAACGCTGGCTGGCGCAGCCCCCTGATGTCTTCGTGGGCGTTGATGCTCCCGATTTCAATTTGCGCCTGGAGCTGCAACTGAAACAGGCGGGTATTCCGACTGTGCATTTTGTGGGGCCGTCCATTTGGGCCTGGCGCTACGAGCGCATACACAAGATTCGGAAAGCCGTATCGCACATGCTGGTGCTGTTCCCTTTTGAAGAAGAAATCTATCAGAAAGAGGGCGTGCCGGTCACTTATGTCGGACATCCGCTGGCACAGATTATTCCCATGGATCCGGACCAGCAGGCAGCACGCCGCTATTTAGGTGTGGACCCGAATGCGCGTGTTCTTGCCCTGATGCCGGGCAGCAGGGCATCGGAAATCAAGCTTCTGGCGCCGAGGTTTTTGCAGGCGGCACAACTGTTATCCAAGCAAGACCCGGATTTACAGATACTGGTACCTATGGTCAATGCCGCTCGTCGCCGCGAGTTCCAGGCCTTGCTGGAACAGTATCCCGTAGCCAATTGCCGTATCGTTGACCAAGCAACGCAAGATCCAAGCGCTATCCGGTCGTTATCGGGCCAGGCAGATACAGAAATGCCTCAAACAGGCAGCGATACCAGTTCCGATGCCTATTTTTCCGCTCGGCCAGCTGCCTGGAGCGTCATGCAGGCGGCCGATGCCGTCCTGGTAGCTAGTGGCACCGCTACGCTAGAAGCGGCGCTATTCAAAAAGCCCATGGTGATTTCTTACGTCCTTTCACCAATGATGAAACGGCTAATGGAATGGAAGTCCGGTCAGGCCCGGCCTTATGTCCCTTGGGTGGGCTTGCCCAATGTGTTGGCGCGCGACTTTGTCGTGCCAGAGTTATTGCAGGACGATGCAACGCCCCAGGGTTTGGCTGAAGCCACCTGGAAAGCGCTGACCGACAAGCCTTACGCACAGCAAGTGGTGCAGCGCTTCATTACCATGCACGAATCCTTGTCGCGAGACACTCCCGCTTTGGCTGCGCAGGCAATTATCCAGCAGGCAGGCCGTGGCGCAGCCTGATCTCTTCGACATCGTACAGCCAGCCGTTTTGCACGTTGCAGGTATCGACGAAGCAGGGCGCGGGCCTTTAGCCGGCCCTGTTTATGCTGCGGCGGTCATACTTGATCCTGCAAAGGTCATAAATGGCTTGGCAGACTCCAAAAAGCTGACTGCGCAACGCCGTGATGCACTAGCTATCGAGATACGCACTCATGCATTGGCCTGGTGCGTAGCCAGCGCCAGCGTTGAAGAAATCGACAGCCTGAACATATTGCAAGCCACCATGCTGGCAATGCGGCGTGCTTGCGAAGGCCTGTCGCTGATGCCTGGCAGAGCTCTGATAGACGGCAACCGCATACCGCAAGGCTTGAGTTGCCCAGCCGAGGCAATAGTGAAGGGCGATGCAACAGTTGCTGCCATTTCGGCAGCCTCTATCCTTGCAAAGACCGCCCGCGATGCTGATTGCATGGCGCTGCACGAATCCTATCCACAATATGCCTTTGACCAACACAAAGGCTACGGCACAGCCTTGCATCTGGCCAGGCTGGAAATGCACGGCCCTTGTCCGGCGCATCGCCGCAGCTTTGCGCCCGTAAGGCGTTTGCTGGCTTCCTAGTTGCGTAGCGCTGCGCCTTTGCAAGGTTAGCGCCAACATTGCAACTTAAGGATTATTATTTTAACTATGAAACATATTAGCTCGCGCGATAATCCAGTGTACAAACGAGTGCAGCGTCTGGCCGCCGGCAAGCGGGCTGTGGGCGCTGAGGATGGACATGTGGATCATCGTGTTGTCATCGAAGGCATTCATCTGTGCCAAGCGTGGTTACAGCATATAGGCAGCCCTGAACTGGCGTTGTTCGACGCCGAGCGGCTGGAGCAGAATACCGAGCTAGCCGATTTGGCCCAGGCACTGGATACTGGATTATGCCTTTCTTGCGAGCCCAGGCTGATGAAAGGGCTATCGCAGGTAGAGCATGGGCAGGGGGTGTGCTTTGTCGTTGCCGCACCTGCACCTTCGATGCCGCGGCGCATTGATCACAATTGCATTTGGCTAGACAGAATACAAGACCCGGGCAATGTGGGGACGTTGTTACGTACAGCCGCGGCGGCGGGTATTCAGCATGCCTACCTGTCTCCAGGTTGCGCCTCGGCCTGGTCGGCCAAGGTCTTGCGCAGTGCGCAGGGCGCGCATTTTGTGATGTCGATTTACGAGCATGTGGATCTGCTGCAAGCGCAGGGAAGGCTGGCCATACCTTTGGTGGCTACGGCACTGGAGGATGCGGTTTCTCTGTACGAGACGGTGTTGCCGGGTGCTTGTGCCTGGCTGTTGGGGAACGAGGGGCAGGGAGTGGATGCCGGGTTGTTGGCTTTGGCTGATAAGCGGGTATTCATTCCACAGGCTGACAATGTGGAGTCGTTGAATGTCGGCGTGGCTGCCGGCGTTTGTTTGTTCGAGCAGCGGCGTCAGGGGCTGTCTCTATAAGGTACAGCAGGTTCACATTGACGTTCCTTCTTACACGGAATATCAAGTTTTTACCTCGATCTTCCTTCTTAGTCTGCGTCTTCAGTTTTTATTTCGGCATCCCTTTTTTTAGTCCGAATGTCGGCGTCATTAGTCACTGTGCCCCTTCTTAAACCGCGTGTCAGGTCCTATGGTGCGGTGTTGCGCTCCTCGTGGCCTTGGAATCGTCGCCCTTCGGCGCCGATCCACGCGTGGCCCGGTTCGTCCAGCCCTTTCGGGCTTCCCTTCACCTGCGGCCCGCTCGGCCCCGAAAGTCGCTGCAACACCGCACCATAGGACCTGCCACGCTGTAATAGGTAGGCATTGACATGCCGCTGGCACGGCCAGGCTTGGCCTTTTTGCGTAATGTTGGTGATGACTGAGCCGTTATTGGCGGTTGGCGGTAAATGGGCAACTGCAGCTTAGGCTAGGCCGGCTACATGGCAGCGATTATGACTATCTGGCTACCTTGGACCGTTGCAGCTATATGCTAGATCGGTGACGAAGCAGCAATTGCGACGGTACCGCGATTGGTCAGGCCTGTTGCAATGGCCTGCAAACGATGCGCGACATCGCATACCGCAATCTCTGGCAATACCCACCGCCACATCCAAGATGCAACGACCGCTGCTAATACCTGGCCCAAGGTTCGAGCAGCCCCGGCTGGCGGGGCGCGCAGAACGAGCGCATGAGTTCTTTTGAACCCACCATGCCCGACGCAAAAAGGCCAAG
>DATJCP010000508.1:0-8055 GCA_035514715.1 Candidimonas sp. | reverse complement strand
AGTTAAAGGTGACTTTATGTCTTATGTTGTATCTTTCGAGCAGCTCCGGATGACGGATGTCGACTCGGTAGGGGGTAAAAACTCATCGCTTGGTGAAATGATCAGTCAGTTAGCAGGGGCAGGGGTCCGGGTTCCGGGCGGTTTTGCTACGACTGCCGATGCATTTCGCGATTTCCTGAAATCTACAAAACTTGATCAACGCATTGCTGACCGCTTGCTCACGCTTGACTCCGAAGACGTGCGCGAGCTTGCCAATGCGGGCGCCGAAATCCGCCAATGGATCATCGACACCCCATTTCCTGCCGACTTTGAGCAGGCTATTCGTGGTGCCTTCGCCGAGCTCGATGCCGACGGTCAAGGTTCGTTTGCCGTGCGTTCGTCGGCCACTGCCGAAGACCTTCCCGATGCCTCATTTGCCGGGCAGCAGGAAACCTACCTGAACGTAGTCGGCATCGACGACGTCCTGGAAAAAATCCGCCACGTATTCGCCTCGTTGTACAACGACCGCGCAATTTCCTATCGCGTGCACAAAGGCTATGCCCACGCCGAAGTCGCTTTGTCGGCCGGCATCCAGCGCATGGTGCGCTCTGATCGCGGCGCCGCCGGCGTCATGTTCACACTCGACACCGAATCCGGTTTCAAAGACGTCGTGTTCATCACCTCGTCGTACGGTCTGGGCGAAACTGTCGTGCAGGGCGCGGTCAACCCCGATGAATTCTATGTGTTCAAGCCTACATTGGCTTCGGGCCACTATCCCATCATCAGCCGCCGCATTGGCTCCAAGCTGCTCAAGATGGAATTCGACCCTGAACGCACTTCCGGACATGCTGTGCGCACAGTCGATGTGCCAGTATCCGAACGCGACCGCTACTCGCTGACCGATGATGAAGTCATCGAATTGGCCCGCTACGCAGTCATTATCGAAAAACACTATCAGCGCCCCATGGATATCGAATGGGGCCGCGACGGCATCGACGGCAAGATCTACATCCTTCAGGCCCGCCCTGAAACCGTCAAGTCGCAGCAAGGGCATCACGACGTTCAGGAACGCTACCGCCTCAAGGCCACCGGCGAAGTCCTGATCACCGGCCGCGCCATTGGCCAGAAGATCGGTTCGGGCAAGGTACGGGTCGTTGGCGATATCTCGCAAATGGACCAGGTCCAGCGCGGCGACATCCTGGTTACCGACATGACCGACCCCAACTGGGAACCCGTCATGAAGCTGGCCTCGGCCATCGTTACCAATCGCGGCGGGCGCACTTGCCACGCGGCCATCATTGCGCGTGAACTCGGCATTCCCGCCGTGGTCGGCTGCGCCAATGCCACCGACGTGCTTAGCGACGGCAGGGAAGTCACTGTTTCCTGCGCCGAAGGCGACGAAGGGCGCATTTACGAAGGCCTGATCGAAACCGAAATCGAAGAAGTGCGCTGGGGCGAAATGCCCGATATCGGCCTGAAGGTCATGATGAACGTGGGTAATCCGCAACTGGCTTTCGATTTCTCGCAAATTCCTAACCACGGCGTCGGCCTTGCCCGCCTTGAATTCATCATCAACAACAATATCAATGTGCACCCCAAGGCTGTGCTTGATTACCCTAACGTTGATGCCGAGCTCAAAACAGCGGTTGAATCGGCAGCACGCGGTTATGCCAGCCCCAGGGCTTTCTTTGTTGAAAAGCTGGCCGAGGGTATCAGCACCCTGGCTGCGGCGTTCCACCCCAAGCCAGTCATTGTGCGCTTGTCCGACTTCAAGTCGAACGAATACCGCAAGCTGGTTGGCGGTTCGCGCTACGAGCCAGAAGAAGAAAATCCAATGCTGGGTTTCCGCGGCGCGTCGCGCTATGTGTCGGCTGAGTTCGAAGAGTGCTTCAAGATGGAATGCGAAGCGCTGAAAAAAGTTCGCGACGACATGGGGCTGACCAACGTTGAAATCATGGTGCCATTTGTCCGTACCTTGCCTCAGGCCGCCAAAGTAGTTGACCTGCTTGCCAAGAACGGCCTGGCACGCGGCGACAACGGCTTGCGCCTGATCATGATGTGCGAAGTGCCATCCAACGCCATTCTGGCCGATCAGTTCCTGCAATACTTCGATGGCTTCTCTATCGGTTCCAACGACATGACCCAGCTTACGCTCGGTCTTGACCGCGATTCCGGCATGGAGCTGTTGGCAAGCGATTTCGACGAGCGTGACGAAGCTGTCAAATTCATGCTTAGCCGTGCCATCAAGGCTTGCCTGGATGCAGGTAAGTATGTGGGTATTTGTGGCCAAGGCCCCAGCGATCACCCCGATCTGGCCCAGTGGTTGCGCGACGAAGGCATCTTGTCGATGTCGCTGAACCCGGATACGGTTGTAGACACCTGGCAGCGTCTGGCTGCGCAGTAAGTAAAGATAGCACCGGACTACGCGCCTGGCGGCGTTGGTCCGGCCTGCTATGCCGTGACTATAGGGACGCTCTGGAAAGGGCGTCCTTTTTTATTGTTGTTTGCAGCCGTAGACGCGAAGAAAAATATCCACAATACATTCGGCCCGCTGTTCCATTTCCTTTTCGTTCATGGGGCTCCCGGCGCCCATCAAATTACGTATGGTGTCGGCCTCGCAGAGGGCGTTCAGCAGAGTAGCCATAGCATCAGGATCTTCATTTCTAAGCTTACCTCTTTCTATTTCCTTGCGAAGCAGATTGGAAATTTCCGTCCACACCTTGTGAGGCCCAAGGGCAAAGAATTGGCGCCCAATATCGGAAGTCCCGCCTACCGAAATCGCTACCCGAATGTTCTTAATTGTTGTTTCGTCGTTCATGATCTTGATCAACGACGCGACAAAACGGTGCAGCTGCACAGGCAGGTCACCTGAAGTCTTCAGAATCTGCAGCATATCGTTGACGTGATTATCAGCCGAATGCAGCATGGCCTGCAGCAGCAACTCTTCTTTGGAAGAAAAGTAATTATATAAAGTCGCTTTCGAACCACCCACGCGCGCGGCGATTTGCGACATCGAAGCCGCTTCGAATCCCACCTCCCGAAAGACCTCTTGGGCAACGGTCATGATGGCGTCGCGCCGCACTTCGCTTTTTGTTCTCATCGTTATGCTCATATTTCTGTACCGACCCGTACAGTTTCACTTGACACAGGTCTTTTGTCAATCATAAACTGACCGTACCGTACGGTTATAAACCGCATTCAAAAAATAGGGATTCCATAGTCTTATGGTTCCCATACCTCTTTTTCTACACGCCCATCCCTGAGATCCTATGAAGCCAAATTCACCTCGCCCGCTTTTGCTCACGCTATCGATATTGGCCAGCGCCGCGCTTATTGCAGGTTGCAGCGAACCGGTCGCACAAAGCGGGCCAGCGCCAGTTGCTGAAGTGACCGTGCTGACAGTCGCCACCCAGCCGATATCGCTGACAACCGAACTGGCAGGGCGTACCAGTGCCTACATGGTCTCGGAAGTACGCCCGCAGGTGGGTGGTATCGTAAAAAAACGTCTGTTCAAGGAAGGCGGTGACGTCAAGGCGGGCGAAACGCTTTACGAGATCGATCCCGCCACTTACCGGGCGAATCACAACAGCGCCAAGGCTGCGCTTGCCAAGGCCGAAGCCAACCTGAAAGTCGTACGCCTGACGGCGGAGCGCTACAAAGAGCTGGTCAAGATAGATGCCGTCAGCAAGCAGGACAATGACCGCGCCGTAGCCGAACTGTTGCAGGCACAGGCTGATGTCGCTTCCGCCCGCGCTGCGCTGGACATGGCTGCCATTAATTTGGGCTATACCCAGGTGGCTGCACCGATTTCAGGCCGTATCGGTCAATCCAGCATCACCCCGGGTGCCTTGCTGGCCGCCAACCAGTCCGACGCCTTGGCAACGATTCAGCAGTTGGACCCCATCTATGTCGATGTCACGCAATCCAGCGTAGACCTGCTGCGCCTGCGTCGGGCGCTGGATTCTGGCTCATTGACCAGTTCTGATGATGCTCAAGCGAAAAATATCAAGCTAATACTCGAAGACGGCACTCAGTATGCGCATGCAGGCGAACTGCAGTTCTCGGACATCAGTGTTGATCAGGGCACAGGGATGATCAGGCTGCGCGCGGTATTTCCCAACCCTGACCACCTATTGCTGCCTGGCATGTATGTGCGTGCAATGGTGGAAGAGGGTGTGCGCGATCAGGCAATATTGTTGCCGCAAAAAGGCGTCACCCGCGATTCCAAAGGTAATGCCACAGGGCTGGTTGTGAATACGGACGGCAAGGTTGAAGCCCGTACGCTGCAGACATCACGAACGATAGGGGACCAATGGCTGGTCGATTCCGGCATCAATCCTGGAGAACGCCTGATTGTTGAGGGCTTGCAAAAGGTACGGCCAGGGGCAAGCGCCAAGGCGATTGAATCAGTGTCTCCGGTTGCATCGCTCGATACCGATACCGCAGCAGCCAGCCTCTAATCCCCAGGAATACATTTCATGTCACGATTTTTTATTGATCGCCCGATTTTTGCCTGGGTGATCGCCCTGGTCATTATGTTGGCCGGCGGAATATCTATACTTGGCCTGCCTGTGGCGCAATACCCCAGTATCGCGCCCACACAAGTCAGCATCAATGCAATGTATCCTGGCGCTTCGGCCCAGACACTGCAAGACACGGTAACCCAAGTCATCGAGCAGCAGATGAAGGGGATAGACGGCATGGATTACATGTCGTCCACCAGCGATTCATCCGGCAGTATGGCCATCACGATTACGTTCAAGGCGGGAACGGATCCTGATATTGCCCAAGTCCAGGTACAAAACAAACTCGCAAGTGCAACGCCTATGTTGCCTCAGGCCGTCCAGCGCCAAGGGGTGCAAGTCAACAAGTCTACGTCTAACTTCTTGATGGTGGTTGGCCTGGTTTCAGAGGACGGCAGCATGACCGGTACCGACCTCGGAGACTACGCCGTAGCAAATCTGCGCGACCCCATGAGCCGTGTGGAAGGTGTGGGCGAGCTTGAGGTTTTTGGTAGCCAGTACGCCATGCGTATCTGGTTGGATCCCAGTAAATTGCTTAGCTACAAACTGGTTCCCACTGATGTGACGGCTGCCATCGAGGCCCAGAATGCCCAGGTTTCGGCAGGCCAGCTCGGCGCTACGCCTTCGGTTCCCGGCCAGCAATTGAATGCCACCATTACGTCGCAAACCTTGCTTCAGACGCCTGAAGAGTTTGGCGCAATATTGCTGCGCTCAACACCCGATGGGGCGAGTGTGCGTTTGCGCGACGTGGCCAGAATAGAAATGGGTAGCGAAAGCTATAACGTCATTGCCCGCTACAACGGCAAGCCTGCCGCGGGCATGGGGTTCAAATTGGCGACAGGCGCGAATGCCCTGAGTACGGCAGAAGCTATCAAAAAACAAATCCAAGTCATGGAGCCTGCTTTTCCCCAGGGTATGAAGGCCGTGATCGCCTTTGATACAACGCCATTTGTGGAGGTATCGATTCGCGGGGTGGTCACAACCTTGATCGAAGCGGTGATTCTGGTCTTCCTGGTGATGTACTTGTTTTTGCAGAATTTCCGCGCCACCTTGATCCCGACTATCGCCGTTCCGGTGGTGCTGCTGGGAACCTTCGGTATCCTTGCCGCTTTCGGCTTCTCGATCAATACCTTGACGATGTTCGGGGTGGTCCTGGCCATTGGTTTGCTGGTGGATGATGCAATTGTGGTTGTCGAGAACGTAGAGCGTCTGATGACCGAAGAGGGCTTATCGCCCAAAGAAGCGACCCGCAAGTCTATGGACCAGATTACCGGCGCGCTGATAGGGATAGGCTTGGTGATTTCGGCGGTGCTGGTGCCCATGGCCTTTTTCGGTGGCTCCACGGGTGTGATCTATCGCCAGTTTTCTATCACCATCGTTTCGGCAATGGGATTGTCGGTGCTTGTGGCGCTGGTCTTGACCCCGGCGTTATGCGCCACCATGCTGCAGCCGGTTGCCCATGGCAAGCATGCCAGCCAAGGCCGGTTTTTTACCTGGTTCAACCGAACGTTTGATCGCGGCAGCGAAAAATACCAGTCGTTCGTGGGCCGCATGCTGGCGCGCAGCACACGCTACTTGCTGATTTATGCGGCACTCGTCATTGTGACTGTCGCGCTGTTCATGCGCATGCCCACCTCTTTTTTACCCGATGAAGACCAAGGCGTGCTCTTTACCCAGGTATTGTTGCCTACCGGCGCTACGCAGGAACGTACGCTGGCGGCCCTGGATAAGATGAATGAGCATTTCCATACGGTCGAAAAGGATAATGTTGAGTCCGTGTTCTCGGTAGCCGGCTTCAGCTTTGCCGGAGCAGGCCAGAATGCAGGCCTGGGCTTTGTAAAGCTGAACCCATGGGAAGATCGGCCTGGCGAGAAAAACAGCGCAGCCGCCATTGCCGGCCGCGCCATGGGTGCGCTTTCACAGGTGAAAGACGCCTTGATTTTCACCTTTGCCCCGCCCGCCGTCATGGAACTGGGCAATGCAACCGGCTTTGACTTTTATCTGCAGGATCGTGCCGGAGCCGGCCATGAAAAGTTGACTGAAGCCCGCAATCAGTTGCTAGCCCTTGCCGCGCAGAACCCCAGCCTATCAGCTGTACGCCCCAACGGTCAGGATGACACGCCGCAATACCGTATTCAGATCGATCAAGCCAAAGCCGGCGCTTTAGGCTTGAGCATGGATCAAATCAATAGCACCCTGTCTAGTGCATGGGGTGGTACTTACGTTAATGACTTTATCGATAACGGCCGGGTCAAGAAGGTGTACGTACAGGCCGAAGCCGAGTCGCGCATGGTGCCCGAAGATATTGCGAAATGGCATGCGCGTAATGCCAACGGCGATATGGTGCCATTTTCGGCGTTCGCCAGCGAGCACTGGACTTATGGCTCGCCAAGGCTGGAGCGTTATAACGGCATTCCCGCCATGCAGATCCAGGGGGCACCCGCACCGGGCGTAAGTTCGGGCGATGCCATGAAAGCCATCGAAGAGATTGCAACCCAACTGCCGCCAGGCTTCGCCGTTGAATGGACTGGCTTGTCTTACCAAGAGCGTATGTCCGGTTCGCAGGCTCCAGCCTTGTATGCTATTTCCCTAATCGTCGTATTCCTGTGCCTGGCAGCACTTTACGAAAGCTGGTCGATTCCTTTTTCCGTGATGCTGGTTGTACCGTTGGGTGTGCTTGGCGCCTTGCTAGCAGCGGGCGGGCGTGGTCTTTCCAACGACGTGTACTTCCAGGTGGGGCTACTGGTAACGGTGGGGCTTGCCGCCAAGAACGCCATCATGATCGTCGAGTTCGCCAGGGACCTGATGAATGACGGCCGCAGCGTAGTCGAAGCAGCGCTTGAGGCAGCAAAACTGCGCTTGCGGCCCATTTTGATGACGTCGATCGCCTTCGGCCTGGGCGTGTTGCCTCTGGCGATCTCGACCGGTGCGGGCTCGGGCAGCCAGAACGCTATCGGAACAGGCGTGTTGGGCGGAACCATCGCTGCAACGGTCCTGGGCATCTTCTTCATTCCTCTGTTCTTCGTCGCGGTGCAAAGACTGGTGTCACGCAAAAAAACACAGGCCCAAACGGCTGCATCCACTACAACGCCATTGGGCCAGGACCTCTGATATGAATCGCTTATCTTTGAGCACTATTGCAGCAGCACTATTACTTGCCGGTTGCACTAGCATGGCTCCCGACTATCAACAGCCAGCAATGCCCACGCCTGGTGCCTGGCCCTCAGATGTACCGTACGACGCATCGAAATCGCCGGGTGTTGCGCCAGCCGATATGGCTTGGCAGCAGTTCATCGTTGACGAAAATCTGCGCAAGATGGTTGAACTGGCGCTAGAGCATAATCGCGACCTCAGGGTTGCCGCCCTGAATATTGACCGAGCGCGCGCCCAATACCAGATCCAAAGGGCTGACTCTTTTCCATCTTTAGGAATAAACGCTGCCGGCAACAATCAGCGCCTACCGGCAGATCTCGCGCCGAGTGGGGAGACTGCAATCAGTCGGCAATATAGTGCCGGCGTCGGCATGAGTGCCTACGAACTTGACCTGTTTGGC
>DATJCP010000507.1:0-2397 GCA_035514715.1 Candidimonas sp. | reverse complement strand
GGCACACGCTTGAACGAACGCGCCTTATGCGACCAGCTGCAAGTCTCGCGTACCCCGCTACGGTAAGCATTCCGTCTACTGGCCGCCGATGGGCTAGTTCAGATACAGCCTAACAAAGGCGCCCAAGTCATTGCCTTGTCCGAAAAAGACATCCGCGAAAGCTTCGAGGTAATGGGTGCCCTTGAAGCGCTTTCTGGCGATCTTGCCTGCATACATATCACCGATCAGGAAATTGCCGAGATCAAAGCGCTTACCTTTGAAATGCAAGCCTGCCATGCCCGCCGCGACCTTCCCGCTTACTACCATGTCAACCGGGAAATCCACGACCGCATCAATGCCGCAGGAAAAAATCAATTGCTGTCCCAGGTTTATACGACCATCAACCTTAGACTGCAGAATCTGCGCTTTCGCTCCAACTTGAACCACGACAAATGGGACAAGGCCATGCTGGAACATATCGACATGGTCAATGCCCTGGTCGCGCGGGATGGCGCTCGATTAGCCTCCATTATGCGCACCCACCTCCAACGCAAAGGCGAAGCGGTACTCGAAGGCCTGAAACTCGCATCGCCCAATTCCCCCTGACCCGGCTTGACAGCGTCAAGCAAGACTTGAACCAGGAATCCGATGAACGCCCCTTTAACCCGGCAGCCCCAACCCCATTCAACTGCGGACATTCAAGAACTCGCGGCTCGCCTGCAGCTTGAAATAGAAGGCGAAGTCTTATTCGATAAAGGCTCACGAGGACGCTATGCGACCGATGCGTCTATTTATCAAATTGAGCCGGTAGGTGTACTGATTCCCAAAAGCATCGATGATGTGCGAGCCGCATTAAGCCTGTGTCGACAGCTCAGTATCCCTCTTTTGGCTCGCGGCGCTGGCACATCGCAATGCGGTCAAACCGTTGGCGCTGCCCTCGTCATCGACAACAGCAAGTACCTGAACAGCATCAGCGATCTTGACCTGGACGCCATGACAGTCACCGTTGAGCCGGGCACTGTGCTTGATCATTTGAATGCTTGGCTGAAACCGCACGGAGTATGGTTTCCCGTCGACGTCAGTACCGCCGCTCAGTGCACCCTGGGCGGAATGGCCGGCAACAACTCCTGTGGATCGCGCTCGATCGCCTATGGCAACATGGTTCATAACGTGCATAGCATCGATGCCCTATTGTCCGACGGCACTGAAGCGATTTTTGGCGACGAACGGAAAATGCGCGATCTTCCGCCTCGCATCACCGAGCTCATATCCCGTTTACATGCAATAGCCGAACGCGAGCGCGAACAAATACAAACTCAAGTACCGTCAGTCATGCGCAGGGTCGGCGGCTATAACCTGGATATCTTCCATCCGCAAAGCTCAAGACCTTATACCAGCGATGGCAGCGTCAACATGGCGCACATGCTGGTAGGCAGCGAGGGCACGCTTGCCTATTCCAAAAAAATCACCTTGAAACTGGCCCCGCTGCCAGCAAATAAAACACTAGGCGTTGTCAACTTTCCCACCTTTTATCAGGCCATGGACCTGACGCGCCATATCGTCAAGCTGGAACCCTGTGCGGTAGAGCTGGTCGATCGCACCATGATAGAACTGGCTCGAAGCAACCCGGCGTTCAAGCCGGTTATCGACCAGGCGCTAATTGGTACGCCCGAAGCCATACTGCTGGTTGAATTTGCAGGTGAATCCAAAGCCGAGCAACTCCGCAAGCTCGCAGAATTGGTTGAGCTAATGGGAGATCTTGGCTTACCCGGATCCGTGGTCGAAATGAGCGAAGCCGCGGCGCAGAAAGCTCTGTGGGAAGTACGCAAGGCCGGCTTGAACATCATGATGAGCATGCGCGGCGATGGCAAGCCAGTTTCTTTTATCGAAGATTGCGCCGTCCCGCTGGAACATTTGGCGGAATACACCAGCAAGCTGACAGAAGTATTCCAACGGCACGGCACGCGAGGCACTTGGTATGCGCACGCATCCGTAGGTACGCTTCATGTACGCCCTATTCTGGATATGCGTGCCGGCGGCGCTGAAAAAATGCGTGCAATAGCCCAAGAGGCTTCCGAGATGGTACGCCGATACAAAGGGGCATTTTCAGGTGAGCACGGCGATGGCCTGGTACGCAGCGAATGGGTCGCTTGGCAATTCGGGCCTAGGCTAACGAAGGCGTTCGAAGAAATCAAAGACATCTTCGACCCCGACGGCTTGATGAATCCCGGCAAGATCGTCCGTTGCAGCAAAATGGATGACAGATCTCTATTTCGCTTTGCGCCAGGCTACAAAACCATCGCTTTCAAGCCCGCCTTGGACTGGTCCGCATGGAATGTCAGCAATGACCCGGCCACCGATACGACCACCGCCCCAGGGACCGGAGGCGACCCCACCCACGGCTTCGCAAAAGCTGTG
>DATJCP010000506.1:0-5067 GCA_035514715.1 Candidimonas sp. | reverse complement strand
GGACTTGAAAACTTCGTCGACAGGAATGCCGTCGTAAAGATTCTTGACGGTTTCCTTGAGGATGGCGTCGGTATCGATAGCGTGGGGCAGGTTTTGCCCGGCTTCGGCGATGGTCGCGTGCAACCGTCCCAGGTCCAGCGGACGCTTGACGCCGTTGTCGTTGACGTTAAGTGTTGGGTGCGTGATAGCGGGCTGGCTTGTTGCTTTAAGAGCACGTTCTTGTGTGCGCTTTTCGCGATACAGCACATAAGCGCGGGCCACGTCGTGCTCGCCCGAGCGCATCAGGGCCAGTTCGACCTGGTCTTGGATTTCTTCGATGTGGAATGTGCCGCCGCTTGGGCGGTTGCGCACCAGCGCATTTGCCACCTGAGCAGTCAGGTTTTCGACCAGTTCGCGGATACGCGCCGAGGCTGCGCCTTGACCGCCTTGGACCGCAAGGAAGGCTTTGGTCATGGCGATAGTGATTTTGCCGGGCTCGAAGCTACCTACGGCGCCGTTGCGCCGAATAATATGAAAGCTATCCCATTGGCCGGCAGCATTTTGGTTGGTGCTGGCAGTAGGTTGATTGTGCTGGGTGGCTTCGGACCTGGCATCGGCGGTTTGTGTGGTCTGCATGGATACTCCTGTGCGAGATTGGCGTGCGCTTGGCATCGCGTTTACAGCAAGTTTAGTGATGGCGGATTGCAAGTGGCTAGTGAGCAAGAGCTTGTTTAAAAACAGCTTTTACAACGGCGTACCACTATATGTTGTGGTTTGTTTTTTATTGAGCACTAATTGTAGTGATTGAACTGATGTGAATCAAGCCCGTAGGGGGCTTGATTTTTTTATTTTATTCAGGTTTTTTTCCTAGGGAAAATAGCCGGCTCACGTAAAGCCCGGTGGGCTTTACGTGACAGGGCTTCACCTGCTTGACGTGACGGCAGGCAAAATATTGTTAGCATTTATAACAGGCGCTTTAAGCTGCATTTGCAATTGCTCCAGCTTTTCCTGGTAGCGATTGACATTGGCCGCTTTAATATGGCCGAAGCCACGCACTGTCTGGGGTAGTTCCGCCAATTCAAGGGCGGTAGGAAAGTTTGCGGCGCTTAGGTATCCAAGCATATCCAGAACGGCCTTGCGGTAATCGCGAATTAGCTGCCGTTCGATTTTGCGCTCGCTAGTATACGAAAAAATATCCAACCATGAGCCGCGCACGGATTTGCAACGGGCAAGCAGTTTGAATATCTTTTCCATTCCCGGACCCAGCGTGACTTTTTTGGGGATACCGGTCAAAGGGTCGCGTCTGGCCAGCAAGGGGGGGGCCAAATGGAACTGCAGCGTGAAATCGCCTTCGAATTTTTCATGCAGTTCTTGACGAAATTCGCCGTTGGTGAATAAACGGGCGACCTCATATTCGTCTTTGTAGGCCATCAGCTTGTACAGGGATAACGCCACTTTGACTGCCAGCTGCGGCCTGATCCCTGGGCGCAACGCCTGTTCGGCGGCCTTTGCCGCCTCCACCACATCGGTATAGCGCCGCGCGTAGGCGGCATCCTGATAGGCAATTAACGAGGTCCGGCAGCGGTCAATGATTTGGTCCAGTGTTTCAGGCATATGTATGACCACGGCTTTTTCAGCCGAAGCCGCCGGCGACTCAAGCGCTTTGGGTTGCCATGCCGCCAGGCGGCCCAGGCGGAAAGCTTCTTGATTTTCCTGGACTGCGACTCCGTTCAGGCTCAGTGCCTGCATAATGGCGTCTTCGCTTACGGGGATGGCGCCGTGCTGCCATGCCAGGCCCAGCATGATCATGTTGGCCAGGATGCTGTCGCCGAATTGCCGTTCTGCCAGGGCGTGGGCATCCAGCAGCCAACTGTTTGACTCTCCTGCTGCCGCACGCAATAGGTCTGTCAGTGGTTGAGGGTCCAGGTTGACTTGCGGGTGGTGGGTGAATTCCGCGGTAGGCGCAAGATACGTATTCAGCGCCATCAGTGTTTTGCCGTGTTGCAAGGTTTTCATGGCTTCGACGCCGCTCGCGGCAACCGCGTCGCACAATATTGCAACATCGGCCTGTTGCGTGTCTATGCGTACAGCTCCAGTAGGTTCGGCATCGGCAGATAAGCGTATGTGGCTAATGACGGTGCCGACTTTTTGTGCCAGGCCAGTAATATCCAGGACCGATGCGGCGCGGCCTTCCAGGTGCGCAGCCATGGAGAGAATCGCGCCTATGGTAATCACGCCGGTGCCGCCTATGCCAGCCACCAGGATGTTGCAATGCTGCCTGGCTGGTTTGTCGAGGGGGGCGGGTAGTTGCGACATTAGGGCTTGCAGGCGGCCCCGTTCATTTTCCTTGTTGCCATGGCTGGCTTTGCGCAGTGAGCCTCCCATGACTGAGACGAAGCTGGGGCAAAAACCGTCGACGCAAGAGTAGTCTTTATTGCAGCTGGACTGGTCGATGGCGCGCTTGCGGCCAAATGGGGTTTCCACAGGAACCAGAGACAGGCAGTTGGATTGCGTGCTGCAGTCGCCGCAACCTTCGCATACCGCCTTGTTGATAAAGAGTCGGCGTGCTGGATCGGGAAGGGTTTTTTTCTTGCGCCTCCTGCGCTTTTCGGCGGCGCAGGCCTGATCGTGAATCAGCACCGTAACGCCTTTGATATCGCGCAGTTCACGCTGCAGCCGGTCAAGCTCATGGCGATGATGCACAGTGACGCCGGCGGTCAGCGGGACATGCCGGTATTTGTCGGGTTCGTCGGTGGTGATCACGACGCGCTTGACGCCTTCGCCCAATAGTTGCTGGCAGATCTGGGGTACGGAAATGGGACCGTCTACCGGTTGGCCGCCGGTCATGGCCACGGCATCGTTGAACAGGATCTTGTAGGTCATGTTGGCGTTGGCTGCGATGGCCTGCCTTATGGCCAGGAAGCCGGAATGAAAGTAAGTGCCTTCCCCCATGTTCTGGAAAACATGGGGCATGCTGATGTAGCGCGACAAGCCTATCCAGTCGGCGCCTTCGCCGCCCATTTGCGTCAGCCCGCTGGTGTCCCTGTCCATCCAGGTGGCCATGTAGTGGCAGCCAACGCCCGCCAACGCCTGGCTGCCTTCAGGGACTTTGGTGGACGTGCTGTGCGGGCAGCCGGAACAGAAATAAGGGCGTCGGCTAAGGCCGGTTGGCCGTGCCGGTAAGGCGGGCATCGGCGCGCTGCCGGACTCTTCCAGCGAAATCCCGGCTGTCTGCTTCAGCCACCGGCGCAGCGCGCTTGCAATCAGGGCGGGTCGCAGCTGCCCGGTAGCAGGAATCAGCGCTTCATTTTCCAGGTCCCGCTTGCCGGCCACGCTGGGTCGAGTAGGGAGGTTGAACAGAAGATCTTTGATCTGGTTTTCGATAAGCGGCGCTTTTTCTTCCAGCACCAGGATGTGGTCCAGGCCTTGTGCGAATTCGGTGAAGCCGGGTTCATCTATCGGCCAGCTCAGGCCTATTTTGTAATGGCGCAAGGCAGGCAGGGCTTCGCCAGCGTGATCGTTGCCCAACTGGCTTAATGCATCCAGGGCGTCAAGGTTGGCCTTACCCGTGCTGACTATGCCTAGCTTGGCTGTGGGGGCGGCATCAATCAGGCGGTCCAGAGAGTGCAGCCGTGAAAAGGCCTTGACGGCCAGCAGGCGGTCTGCAATCCGGTTTTCGATCGCAGGCGTCAGGAACTCGCGCGCGCTGTATTCCAGTGCACCTTTGTGGGGATCGTCGTCATCGGTCGAGAAACTGGGGGTGGCCTGCAGGGTAAAGGAACGCCCGCTTTCAACCGTTTCAGTGACGGCCTTGAATGCGACCCAGGAGCCCGAATAACGCGACAAGGCCCAGCCCCACAGGCCGAACAGCTCGTACTCTTCTACCGACGAAGGATGAACGATGGGAATGCTCCATGCCTGTAGCGATGTTTCGCTGGCATGCGCAATGGATGACGATGCGGCGGTGTGGTCGTCGCCCACTATCAGTAGCACGCCGCCGTGCTTGGATGCGCCTGCGGCATTGCCGTGGTGCAGGGCATCGCCGGCGCGGTCTACGCCAGGCCCTTTGCCGTACCACATGCCAAAAACGCCGTCTACGCGGCGATCATCGCGTACGCCCGCCTGCTGGGTGCCCATGATGATGGTGGCCGCCATGTCTTCGTTGATGGCGGGCAGGAAGCTGATCTGCTGCTCTTTTAACTGCTTTTCAGCCCGCCACATGGCCATGTCCACCCCGGCCAGCGGCGACCCGCGATAGCCGGTGACGAAGCCGGCGGTGTTCAGCCCTTGCCGGCGGTCGGCTTGGCGCTGGGCGAGCAGCATGCGCACCAGTGCTTGGGTGCCTGTCAGGAAAATGCGGCCTGAGTCGGCGGTCAGGTTGTCGGCAAGGCGGTACTGCGTATCGATAGCTGGCATGGACATGATGGAACCCCTAGTATTCCAGACCATGATAGATACTTCGAACTCTGTTTTTATTGCTTTTTCATAGCGTAGAATCCCTGCTTATCGAAATGAACGTTTCGTTAATGGGCCGAAAATGGATAAAACAGATATCAAGATCTTGCAGCAGCTGCAAAAAGAAGGGCGCTCGTCGGCGCAGCAGTTGTCGGAACAGGTGGGTTTATCAGCGGCGCCTGTCTGGCGGCGGGTAAAAGCGCTTGAGGCCAGTCAGGTTATCCAGGGCTATTACGCCAAGGTCGACCGCAATAAGGTCGGCTTGCAGGGGTGTATGTTTGCCCAGATCAGCCTTGAAAGGCATTCGGCTGAAATTGTTGAAAATTTCGAGCGATCGGTGCGCGATGCGCCGGAAATATTGGAATGCTATGCCGTTACCGGGGATTCGGATTTTCTACTGAAAATAGTGGTGTCCAGCCCCGAAGCCTACGATCGCTTCCTGCATCGTTTTTTGTTCAACCTGCCCGGCGTGCGGCAGACCCGGACCATAGTCGCGCTACGTGAAATCAAGCATGACGTGAAGCTGCCGCTGTAATTACAGGTAAAGCATGGTTTTGGCCAGCAGTACGATGCCGACCATATGTAGGAAGACGCTGATATGTATGCGCTGCACATAGCGTGTTTTGAGCAGGC
>DATJCP010000505.1:0-2033 GCA_035514715.1 Candidimonas sp. | reverse complement strand
ACCATTGCTGCGGCAAATTTAAATGAACGTTTCATCTCCAAGTCCTCCTGATGGTGTCTATATGCACCGTACATGTTTCGGCATAGCCCAAGCAGGCCAGCCGGGTTACTAATGTGCTGCCATGAAAAACCTTAATGCGGGAATGGCCAGATACGCAGCTTTTCCTTGCCTATGCTCCATAAACGCGCCAGCCCATGCGGCTCGACGATCAAGAAAAAAACGATCAGCGCACCAAACACCATGTGCTCTATGTGCGAAGCCGTATCAACGGCCATCGACCAGCCGAACATGTGCGGCACGTTGGTAAGAAACACCGGCACCAGCACCATGAAGGCCGCACCGAAGAAACTGCCCACGATAGAACCCAGGCCGCCGATAATGACGATGAACAACAATTGCAAGGATCGCGTCAAATCGAAGGCCAAAGGCTCCCAGGAGCCCAGGTGGATATAAGCCCACAAGGCGCCCGCCACGCCGATAATGAAAGAACTGACAGCGAAGGCGGTAAGCTTGGCGTAAATCGGGCGAATGCCGATCACCGACGCTGCAACGTCCATATCGCGTATGGCCATCCATTGGCGGCCTATGGCGCCGCGCACCAGGTTCTTGGCCAGCAAGGCAAAAACCGCGACAAAGGCCAGCACGAACAAGTAGCGTTCCACGGGGGTTTGCACCGGCAGTCCGAAAGCGGTAAGCGCCGGCACCGACACATTGCCTGAAGACGAATAGTTGGTGAAGTAAGGAATGCGCAGGAAGGCCCAGTCGACGAAGAACTGCGCCGCCAAGGTCGTAACCGCCAGGTAAAGCCCCCGGATACGCAAACTGGGAACCCCGAACACCACCCCAACCAGCGTGGCAAAGACGCCGCCGAGAAGAATTTGCACCACCAATGGTGTGGCCGGCATGCGGACCCCGAAATTCCAGGCAGCATAGGCGCCCACCGCCATGAAGGCGCCAGACCCTATGGAAATTTGCCCGCAGTAGCCAACCAGGATGTTGAGGCCTATGGCTGCCAGCGACAAAATCAGGAACGGGATAAGGATGGCTTGCAGGAAATAATTCGAGGCAAGCAGCGGCACCAGCAGAAAGGCGATAACCAGCACACCCAGAATAAAGACGCGATCCTGCCGGATGGGGAAGATTTGCTGATCTGCCCGATAAGTACTTTTGAACTGGCCGTTTTCACGATAAAACATAGTGGATACCCGATCTTCTTTTCGTTAAACCATCAAACGCGGTCAATGATTTTTTCACCAAACAAGCCTTGCGGACGAAACAGCAGGAACACCAGTGCCAACACATAGGCAAACCAGATTTCTATCCCACCGCCAACAAACGGCCCGAGATAGACTTCGGAAATTTTTTCCCCCACACCGATGATCAGGCCGCCGATAATGGCCCCCGGCACCGAAGTAAGGCCGCCCAGAATGACCACAGGCAAGGCTCGCAAGGCGGCGGTAGACAAGGTGAACTGGACACCGAATTTAGACCCCCAGATAACGCCGGCGACCAAGGCAACCACGCCTGCTACCGTCCACACGACAACCCAGATGCGGTTCAGCGGAATACCGATGGACTGCGCCGCTTGGTGATCGTCAGCCACGGCGCGCAAAGCGCGCCCCACCGACGTGTATTGAAAGAAGATTGCCAGCACCGCAACCAGCAAGGCTGACACGCCGGCGGCGGTAAGGTCTTCCAGGTTGATCAGCACACCGCCTTCGAATACCGATTCGAAGATGAAGGCGGGGTCTTTGGGCATGCCGACATCGATGGAATACACGCTGCTGCCGAATATGATCTGGCCCATGCCGTCGAGAAAGTAGCTGATGCCTATGGTCGCCATGAGCAGCGTGGTGCCCTCTTGGTTAACCAGGTAACGCAATACCCAACGCTCAATAACCACCGCAATCAGCCACATGAACAAGCCGCTGATGATGAAGGCCAGTATGTTTGCCAGGATCAGGCTTTCAATGCCCAACCACTGAGGGATCCATTCTGAGAATCGCGCCATAGACAAGGCGGCGATAAGTACC
>DATJCP010000504.1:0-2280 GCA_035514715.1 Candidimonas sp. | reverse complement strand
CTTTGGCGGAGTAAGCGTCGGGTTTCTGCTTTAAAGCTTGTTTCGTATGCCGTTGCTGCCGTGAGGTGGCAACGGCTTTTTTGTGTGCTGTTGTTGTTCTTGTCTCGGCTGTATCTTGTTTCTTACGCGACGGCGGCTGTGACCGGGGCAGGGACTGGCGACTTACGCGTGCGCCGGGCCAAGGTCAATTCACGGGGAGACAAGCCCGCGCCTGTTCGAGCAGCAAGCTTGCAGACAGTCCAGTGGACTGTCTGCGCTGCGAGTTCGCGGGCGCCCCGTGAATGGGCCTTAGAACGGGAAGCCCTGGCGAAGCACAGGGCCGCAAACGCGTGAAGCCAGTCCCTGCCCCGGTCACAGCCGCCGCTTAAGAAAGCAAACAAAAACGCTACAGCCACAGCATATCCACCCCTAGGGAAAACACTGTCATAACCCCGCAATAGTTGATGTTTAATATGTGAAATCGTTTTCACCATAGCAACAACAAAAAAAACCGGAGAGGGTTTTGGCACGTAAGCGGTACAACACTCATAGCGATCAGCCACAACATCATGATGGCAGCGACGCACAGCTCTTCATAACGAAAATCACGGCGCACGACCCCATCGAAAGCGCTGACGAATTCATCGTGGATCGCACCGCTATCAGCCAACACCCCACGCCTTACCCAATTTAATCTATGTCTTCTATTACCCTGGATAGTCTTTGCAAACAGTATGGCGATGCCCAGCCGGCTGTTGACCACATCAGTTTTTCAGTCGGCGCCGGAACATTTACCGTCTTGCTGGGGCCTTCCGGCTGCGGGAAATCGACCACGCTGCGCATGATCGCCGGTCTGGACGATCCAAGTTCGGGGCGCATTCATATCGGCGGTGTCGACGTCACCGAACTGCCCCCGTCGAAGCGCAAGATTTCCATGGTGTTTCAGTCTTATGCACTGTTTCCGCACCTGTCGGTCAAAGAAAACATACTTTTCGGCTTGAAAGTTCGTAAAGAACCTGCGGCCCAGCACGCAAGCCGCCTGGCCCATGTCGCCGAGCTGCTGGGGCTGCAAAAACTGCTGGATCGCAAGCCTTCGCAGTTGTCTGGCGGCCAGCAGCAGCGCGTTGCACTGGGCCGTGCAGTGATTTCCCAAGCGCCTGTGTGCCTGATGGACGAACCCTTGTCCAACCTGGATGCCCAGTTGCGCCATGAGATGCGTCGCGAAATCCGCGCGCTGCAGCAAAGCCTGGGTATCACCATGGTCTATGTCACGCACGACCAGACCGAGGCCATGAGCATGGCCGATCGCGTCGTGCTGTTGAACGGCGGCAAAATCGAACAAAACGACACGCCCGACAAACTGTACGCCAACCCTGCTACAGAATTTTCAGCAAGGTTTATCGGCACCCCCCCTATGAACCTGCTGACGCTGGATCCACACACCAGACAGATCGCGGGTTGCAACGAAGGCTCACTGACTGGCATTCCAAACGGCGCAGTGAAGCTGGGACTGCGGCCCGAACACATTGCCCTGAACGGTAATGAAGGCATCGCCGCCGCGGTCGAAAGCGTTGAGTATTTCGGTGCCGACTCCATCGTCATTTGCAAAGTAGGCGACAGCACTGGCATTGCCGTTCGGGCTGCCGGCCACCTGCGTGCCAATCCAGGCGAAAACATCAAGCTCCATTGGAGCCCCAAGCAACAGCATTTCTTCGACGCCACGGGTAAAGCGCTACCGCGCACACCCTCTATCTGATAGGGAAAATCATGCGACGCAATCTATTAAAAGCCTTCGTATTCAGCCTTGCCGGCGCCTTCTGTGCAGCCCCCGCCTGGTCTCAAGCCAAGCCGGTGGAGCTTGAGTTTTACTACCCCGTCGCCGTGGGCGGCCCCATCACCAAAATCGTCGACGGCATGGTTGATCAATTTGAAAAATCCCACCCCGATATCAAGATCAAGTCCATCTATGCAGGCTCTTACCAGGACTCGGTTGCCAAGGCGCTAACGGCCCACAAAGGCGGCAATGCGCCGCAGTTGGCAGTCCTGCTGTCCACCGACATGTTTACCCTGATCGATGAAGGCGCGGTTGTGCCCTTCGATCCCTTGGTGCAGTCCGACGACGACAAGAAATGGCTGAACGGATTCTATAAAGGCTTCATGGCCAATAGCCAGACCGGCGGTAAAACCTGGGGCATACCATTCCAGCGCTCGACCATCGTGATGTACTACAACAAAGACTTATTCAAGGCAGCCGGTTTGAATCCCGACAGCCCGCCTGCAACCTGGGCCGAACTGGTAAGC
>DATJCP010000503.1:0-2760 GCA_035514715.1 Candidimonas sp. | reverse complement strand
ATCATGGCGCCGGACTGCGACCTGGTTCTGGTGGTGGGCAGCCCCAATAGTTCCAATTCCAATCGCCTGCGAGAAGTGGCCGAACGCAAGGGGGCGGCGGCCTATTTGATCGACGGTCCAGAAATGATAGATCCCGCCTGGTTGGCGCAAACCCGTAGGGTGGGTGTCACGGCCGGCGCTTCAGCTCCTGAAGTATTGGTCAACCAGGTTATTGTCCGGCTTAAAGAACTGGGCGCGATGTCGGTACGCACTTTGGCAGGTACGCCTGAAAACGTGTCTTTCCCATTACCTAAAGAACTCTCTCGCAAAGCCAAGGATTCCTGATGAAACTTTATAGCTATTTTCGCAGTTCGGCGGCGTATCGGGTGCGGATTGCCCTCAATCTGAAGGGCATTGCTTACGAAACCGTGCCGGTTCATTTGGTCAAGGACGGCGGTCAGCAACTGTCGGAAAGCTATCGTCAGTTGAACCCCACGGCTTTGGTGCCCACGCTAGTCGACGGCGATCTGGCGATAGGGCAGTCCATGGCTATCCTGGAATACCTTGAAGAAACGCATCCCGAGCACGCGCTGCTGCCTGCCGATGCCAAAGGGCGGGCCAGGGTCAGGACCATTGCCCAGTTCATAGCCTGTGATATCCATCCGCTGGATAATCTTAGGGTGCTTAAGTATTTGAAGCATGAAATGAAAGTCAGCGAAGAAGCCAAGAACACTTGGTACAAACACTGGGTGGAAGTTGGGTTGACAGCTGTCGAGGCCATGTTGGCGGGCCATCCCGACACCGGCCGTTATTGCCATGGCGATCAGCCTACCTTTGCCGATTTGTGCCTGGTGCCTCAGGTTGCCAATGCGCGGCGGTTTGACTGCAGCCTAGATGCGATGCCGAATATTGTGCGCATCGATGCGGCTTGTGCCGAACTGACCGCCTTCCAGAAGGCGGCCCCGGCAAATCAGCCAGACAGCGAAGCCTGACGATTAAGCCACTTCCTGATGTAATCAAAGCGGTCGAATCCCCAGAACGGCTCGTTGTCCACGAAAATGAAGGGCGAGCCAAATACGCCGCGTGCGATGGCGTTTTCGACCTCGGTTTTCAAGAGTGTTTTTATTTCTTCTTGCGCGATACCAGCGGCCAGGATGCCGGTATCTATGCCTATTTCGCCGGCTATGGCCAGCACGATGTTTACATCGCTGATGTTTTGCCCTTGTGCAAAGTAAGCGTTAAATAGGCGATGCGCTAACTTTGTAGCCTTGGCGTTGTCGTGTTTTTGCAGGAAAAGCACTGATCGCGCGGCGCTCACCGTTCCTATGGGGAATGGGGCGGGTTGCCGGTAGGGAATATCAAAGAGCTTGGCGGTGCGTTCAAAGTCGTGCAGAGCATAGTCCCCCTTCAAGGGGCTGTCGGTAAGCCGGGTCGCGCCAGAGACCGCGAACATCGGGCCCATTAGAATGGGCCGCCAGCGTACCGTGCGCCCAAACTCGGCTGCGAGCGCTTCGATTTGCGTGCTCGCAAAATAGCCATAGGGCGATGAAAAATCAAAATAGAAATCGATAGGATCAGCCATGGTGTTCTATTGCCTTGCTATAGTTGAAATTGGCACTCTGTAAGCATGGTATGCACGTTTTCGTATTGTTGCAATCTCAGCGATAATTCGGCTGGCGCTATCAAATTGGGTAGTCTATTCATGGTTAAATGACTGCCATATATTTATGCTGGATCGCGCCCTTTGCTTGAGCCGGCACGTATCTCTAAGATAGGAAAACAATGAAAAAAAGTACAGGCGTAGTAGGTGTAGTGGTTGTGTTGGGTGCCGCCTATCTGGGGGCAACCTGGTATGTGGGGAAGCAGGCGCAAACAACGGTAGAACGTGCGGTTGCGCAGGCTAACGAGCGTTTCGCCAAAGTGTTGGGTACCGATCTTGGCGGTAGTGAACTTAAGTTGGGGATCAGTGATTACCAGCGCCGCTTTTTTTCGTCTGATGTGACTTATGCCTTAAGCCTGAAAGACGAAGACGGCAAACCCGTCGAGTTGATCTTGCGTGATCACATGCAGCATGGGCCGTTCCCTCTGGATGCCTTGCGTGCAGGTGACTTCAAGCCCATGCTGGCTTACAGCCAATCGCAGTTGGTGGCCTCACCGGCGACGCAGAAATGGTTCGATAGCCAAAAAGGCGCATCGCCGATGCAAATAACGACCCATATCGGTTTTGGCGGCACAGGCAAGTCTGTTTGGACGTTTGCCCCTGTTGATGTGGTCGAGGGCGAAGACAAGATCAGTTTCAGCGGCGGGACAATCGACGTCAAATTCAGCAATGATTTCAATGACAACACCGCTACCGGTCGTTTCGATGCGCTTTCATTCAACGACCCGCAAACAGGCAAGGGCCTGAAGGTCAAGAATATCCAGGTCAACAGCGTAACCACCACTGGTGCGCAAAATGATGTCAAGACGCAAAGCAGTGCCACGATCGACTCATTTGTGATGGGCAATGTCAACGACGGCGCCGTCACAATCGACAAATTGTCGGTCAATGTGGATAGCCAGCAAAAAGACAAGCTGCTGGATGGTTCGGTGCGTTACGACTTTGGCCGTCTGGCTGTAGACGATATTGACTTGGGCAGTCTTGCAGTAGGCGGCAAGGTACAGCAACTGGATGTGACGGCACTTACCTCCTTGGCTGCCGAGTACGATGCCATTGCGGCCAAGCACGGTGTGTCCGACGATGACGAGCTAGTGCTTACCGAAGCTGAAGAGGCCGTTTTG
>DATJCP010000502.1:0-5592 GCA_035514715.1 Candidimonas sp. | reverse complement strand
GCCATCATGGAACGCTTGCGCTTGCCTGAAGGCGAGCCCATCGAGGCGCGCATGGTGTCGCGATCTATCGAGTCGGCGCAACGCAAGGTTGAAGGCCGCAACTTCGATATCCGCAAGCAACTGCTCGAATACGACGACGTGTCCAACGATCAGCGCAAAGTGCTGTACACCCAGCGCAACGAAGTACTGGAATCGGCGGATGTCTCCGAGACCATGGCCAATCTTCGTCAGGCGGCAATGGCGGAACAATTCCATGCCTATATTCCAGCCGAGTCCATGGAAGAGCAGTGGGATGTCCCCGGGCTGCAGGCGGCGCTTGAAGCTGAATGGCAAGTTTCCATTCCATTGGTCGAAATGCTGGAAAAAGAACCCGACCTGACTGAAGAAGATTTGCTTGCCCGCGTCATAGACGAAGCTGCGCGCTTGTACCAGGCCAAGGTCGATCTGGTGGGGCATGAAAGCTGGGCTCCGTTCGAACGATCGATGTTGCTGCAATCTATCGATACGCACTGGCGCGGCCATTTGTCGTCGCTGGATCACTTGCGCCAGGGTATTCATTTGCGCGGCTATGCACAAAAAGATCCCAAGCAGGAATACAAGCGTGAAGCGTTTGAGCTGTTCTCCGACATGCTGGATCGCATCCGGAATGAAGTGGTGCGGGTGTTGATGACAGTCAAGATCCAGTCGCCGGAGCAGGTCGAGGTAGACGAGCCGGAACCCGCCAGGCTCGATAACGTCACCTATCACCATTCCGATTACGATGCAGCATTAAGCGGGGAAGACCCAGGCATAGCCCAGACGCCGGCAGCGCTAGCTGCGGCAAGCGCTGGCATGCCCAAGGTAGGCCGCAACGACGCTTGCCCTTGCGGTAGTGGTAAGAAGTACAAGCATTGCCACGGTAAGCTGGCCTAAGGTCAGGCCGTAGCAGGCGGAAAAGCCGGGCCATGCGTCACAGACGCATGGCCCGGCTTTTTTTACATCAGGAATACGGTGGCCAAGCCCAGGAAAATCAGGAAGCCCAACGAGTCTGTGGCGAACGTCAGCAGCACCGAAGACCCCATGGCGGGATCCTTGCCGAACCGATCGCGCAGAATGGGAATCAGCACGCCCAGCGCGGCGCCTATCAGCATATTGCAGATCATGGCTGTCATCATGACGGCGGCAATGGCCACGGACCCGGAAATGGCCCAGGCAAAGCTGGCTGCGACCATGCTGCCGCAAGCGCCTACAAAAAAGGTCACGGTCAGTTCGCGCTTCACCAGCCGCCACGCATTCGAGCTGGTGACTCGACCTACGGCCAGCGCCCGGATGATCATGGTCATGGTCTGGTTGCCGGAATTCCCACCTATACCTGCAACAATGGACATCAAGAACGCCAGAATGACGATCTGGCTTACGGTATCTTCAAAGCGCGATGCCACCAGCGAAGCAATAGAGGCGGTGCACAGGTTGACGAATAGCCAGGGCGCGCGGTTGCGCAGGGCGCTAAGCACCGGTGCGAAAATATCCTCTTCTTGCAGGCCGGCCCGCGACAGAGCCTGTTCCTGGGAGTCTTCCTGGATCACGTCAACCACTTCAGCAATGGTCACACGGCCGATCAGGCGGCCTTTGTCGTCGGTGACGGCAGCAGACACCAAGTCGTAGCGTTCGAAGGCGCCTGCGGCGTCTGCGTCGGAATCCAGGGGGTTCAGAGTCAGGTATTCGGTGGACATTACTTCGGACACCAGCATATCGGGTTCGCGCACCAGCAATGTGGATAGCGATAGCGTCCCTTGCAGCTTGTCCTCGCGGTCGACCACGAAAATCTGATCGGTGTGATCGGGAAGCTCGTGCAGGCGCCGTAAGTAACGCAACACCACTTCCAGCGATACATCTTCACGGACCCGCACCATTTCGAAGTCCATGATGGCGCCGACGGTGTCTTCGGGGTAGCCCATGGCCTCAATCAGCTGCGCCCTTTCTTCGTCGGTCAGGCCTTTTTGCACTTCGGCAATGACGTCGGGAGGGAGGTCGGCCGCCAGGTCGGCGATCTCATCGGCATCCATGGTGCCGGTTGCCGCGACCAGGTCCTGGTGATCCATGGACTTGATCAGGGATTCCCGGGCCCAGTCATCGACCTCCAGCAGCACGTCGGCATCATGTTCGGCACTGACTAATTGCCATACCGCCTGGCGCTCGTGCACCGGAAGCGATTCAAGAATGAATGCGATGTCGGAAGGGTGCAAGTCGTTGATGATCGACTTGATCTCGTTTTCATGCTGCCGATGCAGCACGCCTTCCAGGAGGTTGGATTCGTCGTCTTCGTCTTGTCGACGCGCAAGAGCATCCACGACTTCTTGCCGTTTCAGTATCGACTGCAGTCGTTGCAATGCTTGTTGCGCGTCTTCGGGATCAAGGCGGCGGGGAATAGCGATAGACACACCTTCTTGAGGTTTGACTGGATGGTCCAACATAGGCAAACCTTGCGTTAAACGGGTGGAAGAGGGCGGCGCTTGCGCTGGTCGTCGGTGGCTACGTAAGTAAGAATGGCTTCTGTGACTTTGACGACTTCAAGCTCAAGACGCTGGCGTTCGGCATAGACCTCGACCGATACGGTGATCGATGTCGTGCCGACTTTGACGATTTCTGCGTAAAAGCTCAGTAAGTCTCCCACGAATACCGGCTGCTTGAAAGTGAACGCATTGACTGCGATGGTGGCCACGCGGCCCGCGGCGCGTCGAGTGGCTGGAATCGATCCGGCGATATCGACTTGCGACATGATCCAGCCGCCGAATACGTCGCCGTGAATATTGGCATCGGCAGGTTGCGGCATGACGCGCAAGACTGCATGGCTTTCTGGAGGAGGTAAAACGGTGCGATGGTTATCGGTGCTCAAAGCGTATGGCTCCAGATTCTGATCGGGGCATTTTAACGTTAAGTTCGCGCATCGCTGGTTAAACCTTTATGAATGCGCGCCGCTAACGCCTTGTGCTTAGCTTTGAGGTTGAGCCAGCCACTGTTTGGCCAGCTCGGCCCAGTAGGTGGCGCCTAAAGGGATAAGGTCGTCATTGAAGTCGTAATTGCCATTGTGCAGCGTGCAGGGCCCCAGGCCGTGGCCCGCCGAGCGGTGGTCCCCCTGGCCGTTTCCTATCCAGACGTAGCAGCCGGGCTTTTCTTTAAGCATGAAGGCGAAGTCTTCGGCGCCCATTGAAGGGCGTACAGTTTCATCGACTTGGCTTTCCCCGACGATTTGCTTGAGTACCTGAGCGCAAAAAGCGGCTTCCTGTGGATGGTTGACTGTGGGGGGGTATTTGCGGATAAAGTTGAATTCGGCGGCGCAGTTCAGGGCCTGGCTGGTGTATTCAGTGATTTCGCCCATGCGCTTTTCGATCAGGTCTAGCGCCTGGTCGGAGAAGGTTCGCACCGTGCCGCGCAGTATGGCGTCGTTGGGGATGACATTGTCGGCAGAGCCGGAGTGGATCTGCGTGATGCTGAGCACGGCAGGTTCAAGGGGATCGCGGTCGCGGCTGATAATGGTCTGGAAGCTTTGCGCCAGTTGTACGGCGGCCATGACCGGGTCTACGCCCAGATGAGGCATGGCCCCGTGTGCGCCTTTGCCTTCAAGGCGGATTTCAAATGTATTGCTGGAAGCCATCATGGGGCCGGCAATAACGCCGAAAGTGCCGACGTCCATGCCGGGCCAATTGTGCATGCCGAATACGGCGTCCATGGGGAATAGCGTGAACAGGCCATCGTCTATCATGGCCTTGGCGCCGCTGAACCCTTCTTCCGCCGGCTGGAATATGACATAGACCGTGCCGTCGAAATCGCGGTGTTCCGCCAGGTAGCGTGCCGCGGCCAGCAGCATGGCAGTATGGCCGTCGTGGCCGCAGGCATGCATTTTTCCAGGATGCTTGCTGGCGTGATCGAAGGCGTTAAGTTCTTGCATGGGCAGTGCGTCCATGTCGGCGCGCAGGCCCAGGGCTCGCCCATTCTGGGTTTTGCCGTGTATGGTGCCGACGACCCCGGTGACCCCCAGGCCGCGATGGGTGGGTATTCCCCATGATTCCAGCGCGTTGGACACGATATCCGCTGTCCTGACCTCTTCGTAAGCCAGTTCGGGGTGCGCATGGATATCACGGCGAATGGCGGAGATTTCGGACTTCCATCCGACGATAGGTTCAGCTAATTTCATGATGGCGGGTCCTGTAGTATTCGTCGGTAAAACTTTACACTTGCTACAGCGTATCATCAAACTAACGAAACGAAAAAGGGTGCGACAGCCCTGTTAAGCGAATGGAAAAGCCTTGCGTGCATTATCGCCCTGAAAACGTTCCCGAGGATATCGGCATAGATGCGTATACCTCTTTGGTGGATATGCTCGATCAGGCATGCCGCATGCATGGTCCCCGCCGCGCCCTGGTTTTCATGGGGCGCGATTTGCGCTACGACGAACTCGACCGCGGCGCCGATGCTGTGGCGGCGTGGCTGATGCAGCAGGGGTTGGCGCCAGGAGCTCGTGTGGCGCTGATGATGCCCAATGTCATGCCCTACATGGTGGCCTTGCTGGGGGTGCTGCGCGCCGGAATGATAGCTGTCAATATCAATCCTTTGTATACGGCGCGCGAACTGGAACATCAATTATCAGACAGCGGCGCCGAGGCTATTTTCATTCTTGAGAACTTTGCGGCAACGCTTGCCGCCGTGCCTGCCAGCGCCATGCCGCGTCGGATAGTCCTGGTTTCGGTGGGAGACATGCTGGGCCTCAAGGGCCGTGCGATCAATTTTGTGCTGCGCTACATCAAAAGGGCGATTCCTGCGTATGTGCTTGCCGGCACAGTGCCTTTCGAGCGTGTTTTGCGCGAAGGCGCCGGCCTGCAGTGGACCAGGCCGGCAATAGCCATGGATGATGTCGCCATCCTGCAGTACACAGGGGGTACGACTGGCATACCCAAGGGGGCCATGCTGACTCAGCGCAATCTGGTCGCCAATGTCCTGCAGGTGCAGGCTGTGGCGCAGCCGGCGTTAGGCAAGCTGCCGGGCGAACCCTTGACCGTTCTTAGCGCCTTGCCGCTTTATCATATTTTTGCCTTGACCCTGTGTGGATTGTTTTCCGTGCATACCGGCCTGTGCAGCGTGCTGGTTGCCAATCCACGCGATGCCGCCAGCGTGTTCCGCGCATGGCGCCGCGACCCCATCAGTATTTTTCCTGGCGTCAATACCTTGTTCAATAGCCTGGTGAATCGGGATCAATTCGCCGCTCTGGATTTTTCCCGCTTAAAACTATGCCTGGGCGGGGGCACAGCCGTACAACGGTCGGTGGCGGAAAAATGGAAGGCGGTGACCGGTTTGCCCTTGATCGAGGGCTATGGGCTGTCTGAAACTTCGCCCGTCGTGTCGGCTAACCCTACCGATGCCTCGGACTATTCTGGCGATATCGGATTTCCCTTGCCGCTAACCGAGGTCATGCTGCTTGACGATAAGGGGCGCCAGGCAACGCCTGGCCAGGCGGGTGAGCTTGGGGTGCGCGGCCCCCAGGTCATGCTCGGTTACTGGCAGCGTCCCGATGAGACGCAACAGGCCTTTTCCGATCAGGGGTTCTTCAAGACAGGC
>DATJCP010000501.1:0-11389 GCA_035514715.1 Candidimonas sp. | reverse complement strand
TTCCAGGCGCGGTAATCCGTCAACAAACGGAATTCGGGGATGCAACTGGATTAGGAAAAATTAGTGGCGAATACTTCAGCCTCTCGGCAGGCGTTGACACCACGCCATTATTCCAGGGATTAGAAGGCGATTTGTGCCAGTGCCCTCATTGGGGCTTTGTCTTGCGGGGCCAGCTCACTACGACCGACGCACACGGCGTGCAGGAAACAGTGAACGCGAATGACCTTTTTTACTGGCCGCCAGGGCATAACGTAAAGGTCGAGGCAGACGCCGACATTGTCATGTTCAGCCCTCAGCTTGAGCACAGCCATGTCATCAACCACATGATCGAGAAAGTGAAAAGCTAAAGGCCGCGGAGCAATTTATCCGCAGTTTTTTTCAACTCTGGCATAGTTGCTCTGCCTTCTCCACTTTGGAGCCCGCTCCAGTCCCAAAAGAGGAATAGCTATGCCCAAGCACTCCATTTTCGAGACAGCCTTTGCAAAGGTTTATCCGTATTACGTTCAAAGAGCGGAACGGAAAAACCGATCCAAAGAAGAAGCTGATCAAATCATTTTCTGGCTGACGGGCTATGACCAAACTGGATTACGGCAGCAGATTGAACAGGAAAACGATTTTGAAACCTTTTTTGCTCAAGCTCCGGCCATTCATCCGAATAGTTCGCTGATCAAGGGTGTAGTGTGCGGTGTCCGCGTAGAAGAGGTCGAAGATCCTCTGATGCGAAAAATACGTTACCTGGACAAGCTGATTGATGAGCTTGCAAAAGGAAAGGCCATGGAGAAGATCCTACGGTCATAACTGGTTTTTCTGCGTAAGTAGCCACAACGATTCGAGGGCTTTGTTAACTTCGCTCTAATCAGCACCCGCCCCAAACACCTCTTCCTGCGCCGCCTTGCTAACAGCCAGAACGGCTGGGTGCTGAAGGTGGCGTTCTGTCGTGAGGGCGTAAAGCTGCTCCTCTACCTCACTAATACTGCCAATCGCTCGCACACGATATTGTTCGCACAGATAGTCTGCGGTTGCCGTCGGGGCAACGAAAAGGCCAGTCCCGGTTTGCCCAAACGAATTTAACAGTGCGCTATCGTCGAACTCGCCAACGATTCTCGGGCGGATGTTCTTTTCGTCGAACCATTGCAGCAGCCGGGTCCGGATCGCTACGTCTTCGCCTGGCAGCAGAAATGGCGCTTGATTGAGCTGGGCGGGAAACTTTTTGGTTAAGGTTGCAAGCAACTGGGGGGCGCCAAAAAAGGTCAGGCCGCTCTCACCAAGAAAGTGATTGAAGCCGCGCACATTCAGGTGGTTGGGCATGGGCCGGTCGGCAATAACCATATCCAGCCTGTGCACGGCCAAGTCGGCCAGCAGGGATGCTAAACGTCCTTCGCGGCAGACAATGCGCACGGCCTCGTCCATACGTAGTGTCGGCTCGAGCAGGTGGTAGGCCATGGATTTGGGCACACCCTCGGCGATGCCCACTTTGAATTCTGGCAGTCGCCTGGCGGGCTGCTCGTTCAGTTCATCCAGCAGTTCATCGCCCAGCGTGAAGATGCGGTCGGCATAAGTCAGTACGTGGCGGCCAACATCGGTCAGCTCAAGCTTGCGGCCAACGCGCCGGAATAGTTCTGCGTCGAGATTAGCTTCCAGTTCTTGTAATTGGCCGCTGATAGATTGCGGTGTGCGGTGCAGTTGTTCTCCGGCGCGCACGATGCTGCCGGTTTTGGCCACCATCCAGAAATATCGCAGGTGCTTATAGTTGAGTGCGGCCATGGCCCCACCATTCGAAAAAACCTGATATTTAATTCATCATATACGAATTGTTGGAGTTTTCAAGCTGCCCTAGACTATCCATAAGCGTTGTTTTTCGGGGCTGTCTCATGAACGGAATAGAGACCTTTGCCACCTTTCCAATGTGGGCTGGATTCATCGGGTTTGTGCTGGTCATTTTGTCGCTGGATTTGTTTGTTCTGGGCGGCAAGCTGGCGCACCGGGTATCGCCGCGCGAAGCCCTTGCCTGGGCTTTTGCATGGGCCATGTTGGCGACGCTATTCGGTATTCTCCAGTGGTGGTTCCTGGATGGTATCGCTGGCCGCCTGGAAGCGAATCGCAAGACGCTGGAGTTCTTCACGGGTTATCTGATCGAACTCTCATTGTCTGTGGACAATATGTTCGTGTTTTCGATGATTTTTGGCTACTTCGCGGTGCCGCCCGAACTGCAGCGCCGCGTATTGCTGTTCGGTGTGCTTGGCGCCATTGTGATGCGCATAGCCATGATTCTTGCTGGCGTATGGTTGTTGTCGAAGTTTATTTGGCTGTTCTATGTGTTCGGTGTGTTTCTGGTGTTTACAGGAATCCGAATGCTGATTGTCGCAGAACAGGCGCATAACCTTGATCGGAACCCTGTGGTTCGCCTTATGCGCAAGTTTATGCGCATGACGAAGGACTATCGGGGGGATTCCTTTTTTGTGCGCAGCAACGGCCTGCTGTATGCCACGCCTATGTTTGGTGTGTTGCTATTGATAGAAACTACTGACCTGGTGTTTGCGGTAGACAGCATCCCGGCCATCTTCGCCGTAACGACAGATCCATTCATTATTTTCACCTCCAATATTTTCGCCATCATGGGGTTGCGGGCGTTGTATTTCCTGCTGGCCAGCATGGCGGAGCGTTTCTACTATCTCAAATACGGCCTGGCGATCATACTTATCGTAATCGGCGGGAAAATGCTGGCCGCGCCGTGGGTCCACATACCGGTGCAGTGGTCACTGGGAATGGTTGGCTTGATTTTGCTGGTGTCTATCGGCGCCAGTCTTGCTCTGTCCCGGCGGACAATAGCGCGCGATGCCGGCAGCACCGCACGCATTGCAGATCCAAAGGATACAGAGCTAAAAAGGAGACCATGATGAACAACATCGTACTTGCGACCGACGGGTCCACTTATAGCGATGCCGCTGCGCGATACCTGGTCGACAATCCTTTGCTGAAAAGTGATTTCACCGTGCATGTGGTGCATTGCGAGCCCGAGGTGACAGGCGACGTCCGGTCCTTTGTCAACCATGAAGAGATTGCCGCCTGGCACCAGGAAGAGAGTGAAAAGGCCATGTCGTCAGTGACCGGGATTCTGCGTGAGGGCAGTCTTGCTGTGGAATGCCACGGGCTTGTCGGGTTCGCGCCGGAGCGCATTGTCGAGTACGCCGGCACTGTTGATGCGATAGCCATCGTGATGGGTTCCCATCATCGGGGACCATTTCTGAATGCCATCATTGGCTCGGTGTCAGGCCGTGTGCTTGCCCACGCGCATTGCCCAGTGCTGCTGATTTGAGGCCTGTATAACAGTTGGTCTAGGGGTAGGCCTGGTCTTCCGGCTGCGGGCTTGCTTCTTGCCATGGGTCGTAGGTCCCGAAGTTCCAGATATGGCCTTCGAGATCGCGACAGGTGAAGCCGCGTCCGCCGTAGTCTTCATCCTTGATATCCAGGAGGATTTCGGCGCCGGCTGCCTTGGCACGGTCATAGAGCACGTCGGCATCGGCGACGATGATGTAAGCGCTCTGGGTTTCCGCGCCTTCGATTTCATCGGGTTGCTTGATCAGTTTCCCCCACTGTGATGCTGATGCGGAGCCGAGCATAATCATGCCGTTGCCGAAGACCAGTTGCGCGTGGGCAATGGTTCCGTCGGCGTTGGGGTATACGGCTTGTTGTTTGAAGCCGAAGACGGAGCATAGCCATGCTATGGCTGCGGAGGCATTCCGGTAACGAAGACAGGGAATGATCGTGGTTTTGGTTCTTCCGGGAAAAACGGACATGACGTTCTCCTTTAGTGGAAAGTGCACCCTTTCAGGGCTTTTGGCGCGCACCAATTCAGCTTGGCTTTACCACTATATGCCCTCCGCACTAGGCGAGGGCATATTTATTTCTGGCACATAACTTGCGTAACCCTGGGTGTACCTTTACCACTCAGGAGTTAGATCGATGCGTAGTCATACCCCTTTCCGTCCACATGCTGCGGTGGCGTTCCTGGCGGCATTCATTGCGATGCCGACTTTGGCGCAAAGTTCGAGTGGTGCTGAGCCTGTATCCGATTTCACTGTCAGCGCCAATGTATCGTTGGTAAGCCAGTATCGTTATCGCGGCCTGATGCAAACCAATAACAAGCCGGCGATACAGGGCGGGTTTGATCTTGCCCATGCTAGCGGCTTGTATATAGGCAACTGGAACTCAAGCATCAGTTGGCTGGATGATTCGAACCCGGATGTGTCTTCCGCGGTGGAGATGGATTTTTACGGCGGGTATCGGGGAACGATTTGGCAGGACCTGACGTTTGACGTGGGGGCTTTGCATTATTACTACCCAGGCAGCTATCCGGCGGGCTATACCAGTCCGGACACAACTGAACTGTACTTGGGGCTGGGCTATGGTCCCATTACGGCTAAATATTCCCATTCACTAACGAATTTATTCGGCGTCCCTGATAGCAAGAATAGCCAGTATTACGATCTTTCCGGCAAGTTCGACACAGGTGTATGGGGGCTCGTACTCAATGCACATATTGGTTATCAAAAAGTGCGCAACCTGGATGATGGGTCTTATACCGATTGGTCATTGGGTGTTAGTAAAGATTGGGGGCAAGGGTTTTCGACCTCACTGGCTTATATCGATACCAATGCCAAGAGCGATGTTTATACCAACACGAAAGGAAAGTACTTGGGCCGATCGACAGCGCTTTTGACGCTGTCGAAGAGCTTTTAACTTACTTTTTTAAAGTAACGGCCTTGCCGCTTGCTACATCCCAGGCTGAACCGTCTTCCAGGTTAATACGATAGAACTCGCGAAGCACATTGCCCATGAAGCCTATCTCTACGATGGACATATTCTTGAATTGGGCATCTATGCCCGTCGGCAAGATTCGGTTCATTTCCTCTGCCACGTCTTTCATCGAGGCTTGCAGGCCAGTGCCATAGTTGGTCATGCTGTACACCAGCGTGGTGTGGGGGTTATGCGAGGCTGTTTCCTTGCCATCCCTGATGACGTTCACGCCGCTCACGCCGACAGAGCGGGTGAGCTCTTTTGCAGTTTCGCTCATATTGGCATATACCGGGCCGGTGCAGCGTGGCAGGGGGCCATCGCGCAGCGGTGTCAGGGCAGAAGTTGCCGCTGTGTTGAAAGACATCATGTCGGTGTAGCCTTGCCCGCTCTTGACCACACCTAGATCGAACCACCACGGTGCGCCAGCACCTTTGGCTGCCTCGGTGTTGTAGAAGTCTTTGAGGGTTACCTTTAGAACCGGCGGTGCTTTGGGTAGCGCTTGCAGCATTTTTTCAGGTGTTGTCGGGTCTGCGCTGTGAAGATGCACTACCGTGACGTGAGGTAGGTTAAAGCTGCGCGTTTCGTTGAGGAGTCCCAGTGTCGTTAGCCGCTCACCCAGCATTGGGTTGATCTTGGTTTCCAGAGTGTCCGTGACATTCTTGGGTAAGAGATACACCAGGCCATATGTTGCCTTGTGTTCCCGGAAGCCTGGCTGATCCAGCATGCTATTGTCGATGGCACTGGCAGTTACGCCGGTTAGGGTGCCGGTAATGCCAATCGCAATTTGCAGCATGATTTTTTTCAGCTTGTACATGAGGTGTTTCCCGTCGTAGGTGTCGTTGAACCAGTGAATACGATTCCCGCCGACACGGAGGACTCCGGCGGCGGGCTATCGATCATTTATTATGGTGTGACGAGACTACACAATCATGACAAGGCATTTTGCTAAGCCTGGAAATCAGCGATGATTTGAGTGATGCCTTTTGTTCTTATGGCCATGGTTGCGAGAAGAGCGGTGATCGCGGTCCCTGTCCCAATTGCGTGAACGGCGGTCGCTACGGTCTTCGGTCAATATATTTCCCAGCACCCCGCCTGCCGCGGCGCCGCCGATGGTGTACAAGGGATCGCCTCCCGAAAACACCGCGCCGGTCGCGGCGCCTAGCCCCGCGCCAATCAGCGTGTTGTTGGTTTTGCGATCGTGGTGGGTCGCACAGCCGGCCAACGTAAATGCCAGCAGGCCAATTGTTGCAATCCGTGTGCAGGTACGCTGTAGCGTCATATCTAAACTCCCGTTTTGTAAGTCTGCGGGCAGATTAGCCAAGCGGGTAGGCACGGGCAAGCGCATTACGGACTTTTGCAGCCGGCTGAAATATTTGCGGTGCTTTACGGTAGGTTAGTAACAGTTTGGTATTGGTTCTGATGCAGTTCTGTTACTGATCCACTGGGAAAGGCATCTGTGTAGCTAGCTGTTGGTTTCCCCAAACTGTTTGCCGAGAATATATTTGAAAGCGCTCTTGATATCGTCATGCAGCGCTTTTTTTGCGGCTGATGGCTGGCGTGCCTCAAGCGCATTGATCAGTTTTTCATGATGCGCTACGGCAATTTTCTTGCTGGTGCGCTGCGAGCCGGCCAGAAGATCGTAGTTAAGTATCGGGCCGCTTTTCAGCCACAGGCTCTCTATTATTTTCAAGAGCATAGGCATGCCGGCGCTTTGGTATATCTGGAAATGCAGCTCTTTATTCAGTAGGACCATCGACGATTTGTTGTGGTCGGGCGTGTCCATTTCTTCCGATAGCTGCGCGTTCAGGTGGCGCAATTTTGGTATCAGACTTGTGGGCGCATTTTGTGCCGCCAGCTCGACGGCATAGCCCTCTATCTGGAGCCGTATCTGTGTCAGTTCTGTGAATTGCTGGGCATTCAACTTGGGTACGCGTACCGAGCGGTTTGGCGCCACTTCCAATGCCTGCTCGGCTACAAGTTGGGAAACGGCGTCGCGCACCGGCATGACGCTGACGCCCAGGGCTTCGGCTGTCGAGCGCAAAGACAATTGCTCGCCAGGCATGAGCCGCCCGGTAATAAGCAGGTCTTTAATTTGAAACAGAACATTCGCGCTCAGGGTTTCTGGTCGAGGAGCAGTCGTCAAAAGTGTTTGCATCTATTCTTGGGCTAGGGTTATTGCTAACTGTGATCTGTGATCACAGTTATATAGTATATAGAGAAATAATCATTTCGAGAAACCCACAAAGGAGACAAGCATGGCTGATAAAACAGTTGGTTTTTCGGCGTCGCGACGCCGTTTGCTGGTGAATGGCTCTGTAACGATGGCTGCCGGGCTGGTCATGCCCGCTATTGTAAGGGCGCAGAGTTCCACGCCGTTCACGATTGGGCATTTGACTCCGCGTACGGGTTTCTTGGGTCCCATGGGTGAGTATGCGGTGTTGGGCGCAACGCTGGCTGTTGAGGAACTGAATGCGGCTGGCGGTGTGCTGGGCAGAAAAATTGAATTGCTGACTGAAGACAGCGTCAACCCTCAAACGGCATCCACCAAAGCGCAGCGCATGGTCGAACGCGATAAGGTCGGCGCCCTGGTGGGGGAAATCAGCTCGGCTTCCGGCTTGGCCATTTCCCAGGTTGCAACGCGCGCCAAAACCATTTTTTTGCAAACAGGGTGCAATTCAGATGAGTTGCGCGGCAAGAGCTGCAGCCGCTATATGTTCCACCTTGAAGCCTGCAATACGATGTATGTACGCACCATAGGGCAGTCGCTGTTGCGCGACAACATGGTGAAGGGCAAGAGGTGGATGGCGTTTACGGCTGACTATGCCTTTGGGCATGATCTGTTCAAACAGACCAAGAAGTTCATGGACGAAAACGGAGGGATTTTCGTTTCCAACGATATGCTGCCAACCGATGCCACTGAATTCAGCGCATCCTTGTTGAAAATCAGGCAGCAAAAACCGGATCTAGTCATCAGCAATCTGGCGGGCAATCAAACTACCAATTTCACCAAGCAATATAACGAGTTCGATATCGGTATTCCTTTTGCGGGCGCCGATATGAACATGAGCAGTATCTGGGGGGCGGGCAAGTCAGGTTTTAGCGGCACTTGGCCTATGGTCTGGACTCATCAGCTGCAAACACCATCAGCGCAGAAGTTTGTTGCTGTGTTTGAAAAGCGATGGGGCAAGCTGCCTGAAAATCAGGCTGTCAATGACTACCTCGCCATCAAGATACTCGCAGAGGCGATGACCAAAACAGGTAGCGACGATACCCAGAAAATCATTGCCTGGCTGGAAAGCGATGCCGCCCGGTTCGATGTGCTGCGCGCACGTGAAGGCTACTTCCGCCCTTGGGATCACCAGTTGATGACTGAGATGTATACAGTGGCTCCCAACAGCAACAAGGACGCCGGCAAGTGGGACTTTATGACCACCAGCTCCCCGGTTCCGGGTGCTTCCGAAAGCCTTGAGGTCCTGGCGCCTACCCAGCAAGAAAATATGTGCACGTTTGCGTAGTCGTTGTAGTGACGGTGCGCTAAGGGGAGACCCTTGGCGCTTTTTTTGGCTCGGAGACCCGCTTTGGCAATAGAACTGATATTTATCCTTCAGCAGGTGGCAAATGGCTTGTTGCTGGGCGTTTACTACTTGTTGATTGCATTGGGGCTGTCGATAATTTTCAGCCTGGGCGGCATCGTCAATCTGGCGCATGGGGCGTTCTACGCAGTAGGTGCGTATCTGGTGGTTTTTCTAGGCGACAAGCTGGGCTATGGCTGGGCATTCGTGATGTCGCCCATCCTGGTTGCGATACTCGGCATGATTATCGAGCGCCTGTTCTTGAGGCGGTTTTATCGGGCCGACCCGGTGTTGAGCCTGCTGTTCACGTTTGCGCTTTCGATGGTAATCGAGCAGAGCCTGCGTATGATTTTCGGCGCATCGCCTTTGTCATTTTCCATTCCCGATTTCGCCCGGGGCCAAGTGGTGATCGGCGAGTTCTTTTATCCCGTTTATCGCGTCGGCATGCTGGCCGTGGCCATTGCCGCCGTGACTGCGACGTGGGTACTGCTGAATAAGACGGCCTTCGGGAAAATCGTCAAGGCGGGTATCAATGATCCGGATATGGTGCGCGCCATGGGGATATCGTTGACGCCCATCATGACTGCGGTGTGCGGGCTGGGCATAGGTCTGGCTGGGTTGGCGGGGGTGTTGTTGGCTCCTATTACCGGCGTGCAGCCGGCGATGGGTCAGGAAATCCTGACTGCCGCGTTCGTTGTTGTCGTTATTGGCGGCCTCGGCAGTTTCTGGGGCGTGGTTGTCGCAGCCATTCTTGTGGGTGTGATCCGTGGGCTGACTTCTTACTTTTATCCGCCAGCCTCCGAGGCATCTTTATATCTGCTCATGCTGCTTATATTGATACTGCGTCCGCGTGGTTTGCTGGGCGAAAAATTTGAGCGACTGGAGTAGCGCATGATGTCGACACATGAAATGAAGAATCTGGCGTTCATTGCCCTGGGCTTGATCCTGTTGCCTTTCGTTTTGCAATGGGGTGGGCTTACTTACAGCACGGCAGTAGAGTGCATTGTGCTGGCGCTGGCTGGGCTGGCCGTCAATGTTCTGCTGGGCTATACCGGGCTGGTGTCATTCGGTCATGGCGCCTGGTTCGGGATCGGCGCCTACACCTTCGGGCTGCTGCAACTGAACTATTTCCCCCAGTCCACCGTGGTTCCACTGCTTTTGGTGGTTGTCCTGGTGGCCGTCGTTGGTGTCATCATCGGTCTGCTGGTATTGCGCCGCAGAGGCGTCTATTTTTCTTTGCTGACCCTGGCTTTTGGCGCCTTGTGTTTTGCCGTGGCGTATCGGTGGACCGCGTTAACCGGTGGTGAGAACGGGCTGGGTGGTATTGAACGGCGGTCTATCCTGGGTATAAGCCTCGACACCTCACAGAATTTTTATGTATTTGTCGCCCTTATCGCTTTCGTCGTGGTGGCGTTCTTGTTGCGCATGACTGAGTCGCCCTTTGGCAAGGTATTGACCGCCATCCGTGAAAACGAGGTACGCACCAGGTTTATCGGGTTCAACGTCCACGCTTATAAGTTGCTGGCATTTACCTTGTCAGCGGCGATCACCGGCCTGGCAGGCAGTTTATCGGTCTTGAACCACCGTATTGCGTCGGCGGAAAGCATGTCGTTGGCGTTTTCGGGTGAGTTGCTGGCCATCGTGTTGATTGGCGGCATGCGCAGCTTTACAGGCCCGATATTCGGGGCGCTGTTCTATATTCTGTTTCGTGAATATCTGTCCATGCTAACGCCCAATTGGCTATTGTATTTCGGACTTATCTTCATCTTTTTCATACTGGTGACGCCAGAAGGCCTGACCGGTATCTGGTCCAAGCTGATCCGGCTGGTCGTACCGGAAAAAATAACCGACGCGGCGATGGGAAATCGTGTGGTGGTGAAAGACCAGGATTTTTTCCCCGCCTTTTTAGAACGCCAAGGCTCGGCCGTATTGCGGTGCGAAAATATCACCAAGAACTTTGGTGGAATCAAGGCTGTCAGCCAAGTGAACCTTCAGGTCGCCGGTTTAGGGGTGCATGCGCTCATAGGGCCGAATGGCGCAGGGAAAACGTCTCTGTTCAATCTGATATCAGGTGCGTTCTCGGCTGATAAAGGGACCCTGACGTTCGGCGAAAAGAATCTTATCAATGCCAGTCCGGAAGATACATGCGCCAGCGGGGTTGCCCGTTCTTTCCAGATTACCAATTTGTTCAAGGGGCTGACTGTTCGCGAGAACCTATGCCTGTCGGTCCTTAGCCGCGACCAGCATCGTTTTTCTCTTTTGAAGCGGTTGGACGCACTGCCGGTAACCCAGTCGCAAACCGACGAACTCATTAAGTATCTGGGTGTTCAAGGTATGGAAGAGGCGATTGCCGAAGACCTGTCTTATGGTGGGCAACGCGTGGTTGATATGGGGCTGGCCTTGGGGGCGGCTCCGCAGATTTTGCTGCTCGATGAACCTCTGGCCGGCTTGGCGGCCGCCGAACGCGACCGTATTGGCAAGTTGATACGCAGGCTGGGTGATCGTATCGGTATTTTGCTGGTCGAGCATGATGTCGACCGTGTTTTTTCGATGGCTGACAAAATCACAGTCATGAATCAAGGGGCGGTACTCATAGAGGGTGATGCCGGTGTCGTACGAGACGATCCCCAGGTTCGTGAAATCTACATCGGTTCGGGTAGCGAGGCGCTGGCGGCCAAAGTCCAGGCTTCTGAGCTGTCGGACGAAGTCGCGATGAGCGTTTCCGGGCTGGATGCCTATTATGGGAAAAGCCATATTCTGTCGGCGATTTCATTTGATGCCCGCAAGGGGGAAGTGATTGCCGTGCTCGGAAGAAATGGGGCCGGAAAATCCACTTTGCTCAAGAGCGTGCTGGGTTTGGCGCGCATGGGGGCGGGTTCTATCAAGATAGCGGGGAAAACCGTTACGTCGCCGATTCCCGAGGCTATGGCGCGTGTCGGCATTGCTTTTGTGCCGCAGGGCCGGCGCCTGTTTTCGGGGCTGACGGTGAAAGATAACTTGATGCTGGGGCGTCTCAAGCG
>DATJCP010000500.1:0-9803 GCA_035514715.1 Candidimonas sp. | reverse complement strand
TCACGTACTACCCACTTCGCGCACGGCCCGGTTTTCTTCACCGCTGGGCGTGTATGATTTCCAGAAGCGCTCCAGCCTAATCCATGTATCGCAGGCAGGCGCTCAAACTCTGGGGCGCGTAGCCGCTACACTGGCCTATGGCGAGGGGCTGCAAGCCCATGCCGCCAGTGCCGAATACCGCCTCACCAACTGATGTGACGTCTTGAACATGCGTACTGCCGACATTACCCGAAACACCAACGAAACGCGTGTGCGCGTTTCCATCAACCTGGATGGCACGGGCCGCCAAACCATCAATACCGGTGTGCCCTTCCTGGACCACATGCTGGACCAGATCGCCCGCCACGGCCTTATCGACCTGGACATCCATTGCGACGGCGATACCCATATCGATGACCACCACACGGTGGAAGACGTCGGCATCACCCTGGGCCAGGCCTTCGCCGCCGCGGTCGGCGACAAAGCCGGCCTGCGCCGCTACGGCCATTCCTATGTGCCGCTTGACGAAGCCTTGTCGCGCGTCGTCATCGATTTTTCCGGGCGCCCCGGCCTGTATTACCACATTCCATTCACGCGATCGCATATCGGCCGCTTCGATGTCGACCTGGCGCGCGAGTTTTTCCAAGGCTTTGTCAATCATGCCTTGGTCACCATGCATATCGACAACCTGCGCGGCGAAAACTCCCACCACCAGTGCGAAACCGTATTCAAGGCTTTCGGCCGTGCATTGCGCATGGCCACGGAATTCGACCCGCGCAATGCCGGTGTCGTACCGTCAACCAAGGGTGTCCTTTAAACCGTTAATCGGCTGCTTCCTGTGAATACTATCGCCATCGTTGACTACGGCATGGGCAACTTCCATTCGGTGGCGCGCGCGCTTCAAGCCGCCGCACCCGATGCCGACATAAAAATTTGCAATAAGCCCGAAGATATCGACCGAGCCTCGCGCGTAGTATTCCCCGGTCAGGGCGCCATGCGAGACTGCATGCGCACACTGAACGAATCCGGCCTGCGCGAAGCCGTTATCAAGGCGGCGCGCAGCAAACCCCTGCTAGGCGTATGCGTGGGCGAGCAGATGCTGTTTACCCAAAGCGAAGAAGGCGATGTGCCCTGCCTGGGCATATTCCCTGGCCAGGTAAAACGCTTTGTCGGCCCGCAATTTGCCAACTCGGCGCAACCAGGCCGGGAACAAGAGCTATTGAAAGTTCCCCACATGGGCTGGAATCGCGTCGAGCAGGTGCAGGAGCACCCCTTATGGGCAGGCATCCCCGATCACAGTTACTTTTATTTCGTGCATAGCTACTACGTGGCGCCCGACGATCCAGCACTCACAGTAGGGGTAAGCCACTACGGCTTGGGCTTTACCTGCGCCATTGCAGCAGCTAACATTTTTGCCATACAGTTTCACCCTGAAAAAAGCGCCGGCAACGGCCTGCGCCTATATCGGAATTTTGTCGACTGGAACCCATAACAGACCGCAAGGCAGGCTAGCGCCATATCAGGTAACGTCGGCAGTATTCCTTTTATTTATTCCCATTCATTGTTTTTATCGGCTATCGATCATGCTACTCATCCCCGCCATCGACCTACAAGACGGGCGCTGCGTGCGCCTACGCCAAGGTGACCTGGACGACGCAACCATTTTTTCAGAAGACCCTGCCGCCATCGCGACACAGTGGATAGACCAGGGCGCGCGCCGCTTGCATCTGGTTGACTTGAACGGCGCTGTAGCAGGCAAGCCCAAAAACCAGGCAGCCATCAAATCCATCATCGCGGCCGTGGGCGGCGATATACCCGTGCAGATCGGCGGCGGCATCCGCGACCTGGACACCATAGAACGCTACCTAGACGCCGGTATTTCCTATGTCATTATCGGCACGGCGGCAGTCAAAGACCCCGGCTTTCTGCACGACGCCTGCAGCGCCTTTCCAGGCAGCATCATTGTCGGCCTTGACGCCCGCGACGGCAAAGTCGCCACCGATGGCTGGAGCAAACTGACTCGCCACGACGTCCTGGACCTGGCCCGTAAATTCGAAGACTACGGCTGCGAAGCCATTATTTACACCGACATCGGCCGCGACGGCATGCTGTCCGGCGTCAATATCGAAGCCACCGTCAAACTGGCACAGCATGTACGCATTCCTATCATCGCCTCCGGCGGCGTTACCGACCTGCGCGACATCGAAGCGCTGTGCGCCGTTGAAGACGAAGGCGTAGAAGGCGCCATTCTTGGCCGCAGCCTCTACGAAGGCACACTAGACTTCGCTGCAGCCCAAGAAATGGCCGACGAGCTAGGCACCGCATGACTCTAGCCTCCGCAGCACTGAACGACACGGCGCTGACGCGCCGCATCATTCCCTGCCTTGATGTCACCGCTGGCCGGGTCGTCAAGGGCGTGAATTTCGTCGACCTGGTCGATGCCGGCGACCCCATTGAAATCGCCCAGCGCTACAACGAGCAAGGCGCCGACGAACTGACCTTTCTTGACATCACCGCCACCAGCGATGGCCGCGACCTGATCCTGCCTATTATCGAATCCGTCGCCAGTCAGGTGTTCATTCCCCTGACCGTAGGCGGCGGCGTGCGTCAAGTGGCTGATATCCAGCGCCTGCTTAACGCCGGCGCCGACAAGGTATCCATCAACAGCGCCGCGGTGGCCAACCCCGAACTGGTGCGCGACGCCGCCGACTACCATGGCTCGCAATGCATCGTGGTCGCCATCGACGCGCGTCGCGTGTCCGCAGCGGGCGAGCCCGCTAAATGGGAACTCTTCACGCACGGTGGACGCAAGGCCACTGGCATCGATGTCGTGGAATGGGCCAGGAAAATGGCCGAATACGGCGCCGGCGAACTGTTGCTGACCAGCATGGACCGCGACGGCACCAAATCCGGCTTCGACCTTGAACTCACTCGCGCTGTGTCCGACGCCGTATCGGTGCCGGTCATCGCTTCGGGCGGAGTAGGCAATTTGCAGCACTTGGCCGATGGCGTCACTACAGGGCGCGCCAGTGCGGTACTCGCTGCCAGCATCTTCCACTATGGCGAATACACAGTACAGCAAGCCAAGGAATTCATGGCTGCACAAGGCATCAAGGTACGCTTGCCAGCATGACTCCAGACTCCTCTTGGCTAGCCGCCGTTACCTTTGATGCAAACGGTCTCATCCCCGCCATCGCGCAAGACGCCGACAGCGGCACCATACTCATGGTCGCCTGGATGAACGCCGAATCATTGGCCGAAACCTTTGCAACTGGGCGGGCCGTTTATTGGTCACGCTCACGCCAGCGTTTGTGGCGCAAAGGCGAAGAATCCGGGCACGTACAACGGGTGCTGGAACTGCGCCTGGATTGCGATGGTGACGTCCTTTTGCTTAAGGTCAAGCAAGAAGGCGGCATAGCCTGTCATACTGGTCGCGAAAGCTGCTTTTTCCGCCGCCTGGATGGCGATCCCACCCAGGCTACCTGGACAATCACCGAACCCGTCCTGAAAGACCCCGAACAGATATACAAATGACCCAGCAAGACACCGCAACTATTTTGTCCAGGCTGGCCGACACCCTGGAATCGCGCCTGCCCGAAAACGGCGGCGATCCATCCAGTTCGTATTCCGCCAAGCTCTTGTCTCGCGGCCCCGACGCCTTTCTAAAAAAAATAGGCGAAGAAGCAACCGAACTGGTCATGGCAGCCAAAGACAATACGCCCGACCGCATCATCAGCGAAACCGCGGATCTCTGGTTCCATTGCCTGGTTACACTGGCCCACTATGGCTTGCGTCCCGAACAGGTGCTGGCCGAACTGGCGCGGCGCGAAGGCACATCAGGGCTAGCCGAAAAGGCCAACAGGCCTGAACACTAATCAACACGCACGAGAACTGTAATGAGCGAGAACTGTCTATTTTGTAAAATCGCCAACGGTACGATTCCGTCAAAGAAAGCGTATGAAGATGAAGATTTCTTTGCTTTTCACGACATAAACCCCGCGGCTCCCGTACACTTGCTACTTATACCGAAACGCCATATCGTTTCATTACAAGACATCAAGCCGGACGACGCGCCGTGGTTAGGCAAAATGATGGCCCTGGTGCCTAAGCTGGCCGACGATAACGGCTGCAGGCCCGGACCAGATGGCGGCTTCAGGCTGGTTGCCAACACAGGAACAGATGGCGGGCAAGAAATTGCTCACCTGCATTTTCATATTATTGGGGGCCCACGCCCCTGGGATAAACGCGCGGCCCCAGCCGCCTAAACGGAGTATGTATCATGGGTAGTTTCAGCATTTGGCACTGGCTTATCGTTCTGGTAATTGTCGCCCTGGTTTTCGGTACCAAAAAAATCCGCAACATGGGTGAAGACCTCGGCGGCGCCGTAAAAGGCTTCAAGAAAGGCATGAACGACGCCAAGGAAGATAAATCCCCCGAAGCCGTTACACAACAACGCGCGCACAACGACGAAACCATCGACGTCCAAGCCAAAGAAAAAACTGACGTATAAACATGTTTGACGTCAGCTTTAGCGAACTGCTGCTTATCGGCGTTATTGCGCTGATCGTCATTGGGCCCGAGCGGCTGCCCAAGGTTGCCCGTACAGTCGGTCATTTGCTCGGGCGCGCCCAGCGTTATGTCAGCGATGTCAAAACCGACATCCAGCGCGAAATCGAAATCGACAGCCTGACTGACCTGAAAGGCCAGATGGAAGACGCTGCCAAGTCGGTCAAGTCGTCAATGGAAGACGCCAGCGCAAGCTTGCGCAAACCCCTTGACGAGGCCCAGGAAGCGCTAAAAGACGCATCTGCGTCGGTTGATACACTGGTGAAAGAAGCCAAGGCCGAAACCAGCCTCAATACCAAAACGGCTGCGCCCGTCGAATTCACGCCTGAGCCGTTGGCAGAACCTCCAACCGCTCCCGAGCCCTCACCGACAAAAAAACCTGATACAGAGACACCCACGTGACGCAAGACGCCGCCCCACAAGACACTTTCATCTCGCACCTGGTCGAACTGCGCACACGATTGCTGCGTGCAGTAGTGGCTGTGCTGGTGATCTTCGTGGTGCTGTTTATCTACCCCGGCCCATCCACTATCTATGACCTGTTGGCGCAGCCCATGCTGGCGTCGCTGCCAGAAGGCACCCGCATGATCGCCACCGGCGTCATTACGCCTTTCATGGTGCCCATCAAGGTCACCATGCTTGCGGCATTCGTGCTTTCCTTGCCTGTAGTGCTGTACCAGGCCTGGGCTTTTGTGGCGCCTGGCCTATACAAGCATGAGCAACGCCTGGCCTTGCCCCTGATTGCCTCCAGCACCCTGCTTTTCCTGCTGGGCATGGCTTTCTGCTACTTCGTGGTGTTCCGTACAGTTTTCCACTTCATTGCCAATTTCGCGCCGCAATCGATTACGCCTGCTCCTGATATCGAAGCCTACTTAAGCTTCGTCATGACCATGTTCGTGGCATTCGGCGTTACTTTCGAAGTGCCCATCGCCGTCATTCTGCTAGTCAAAAGCGGCATGGTCACTGTTGAAAAACTCAGGGCCTCGCGCGGCTACGTCATCGTTGGCGCTTTCATCATCGCCGCGGTCGTCACGCCACCCGATGTGCTTAGCCAGTTCATGCTGGCCACACCGCTATGCCTGCTGTTCGAATTGGGTCTGCTGGTGGCTAGTGCGCTTAAAAAGCGCGAGCCTCAGTCTGATGATGAAGAAGACGACAGCGCAGACGAAATAGCCACCCGCCACGATTAACGCAACAACCGCAAGCCATAGCCTCTAAAAGGCTCTACTCACGGCTTGCGGATGCGGGGCCGGCTACCTACCTGGACATCGATTTCCCGCTGTTTGCCTTCGCGCATAACCAGTAAGGTCACTGGTTGGCGCGGCGGCAACGGGGCAATCTGATTCAGGAAACCGATTGAATCGTAGACCGGTTCGCCATTCAGCTTCAGAACGATATCCCCCACCCTGATGCCTGCGCGCCAGGCCGGGCCGTTCTTGAACACACTGGCAATAATCACGCCATCCTGCTGCTTCAAGCCAAACGCCCTGGCCAGCTCGGGGGTAATGTCCTGGGGCTCTATGCCCAGCCAGCCACGGGTCACCGTACCCGTCTGGATGATTTGCTCCATGATGGTGTGCGCAGCCTGGGCCGGAATGGCAAAACCTATGCCCAGCGAACCACCGGTTTCCGAATAAATAGCCGTATTGATCCCGACCAGCCGGCCGGTGGTATCGATCAGGGCTCCTCCCGAATTGCCCGGGTTGATGGCGGCATCGGTTTGGATGAAGTTCTCGTAGATATTGATGCCCAGGCGATTGCGGCCCAACGCCGACACAATGCCCATGGTGGTCGTCTGCCCGACTCCAAACGGATTGCCGATAGCCAACACCACATCGCCTACGCGCACCTGGTGTTCGCCGTTGAAAGCCATCACCGACAAATTGGGTAAATCCACCTTCAGAACCGCCAGATCGCTTTCCGGATCGGCGCCGACCAGTTTCGCGCGCGCCTGGCGCCCATCGCTCAATGCCACCTCGATGGCGTCGGCCGCCTCGATGACGTGGTAGTTGGTCAAAATATAGCCGTCGCCGCGCACGATCACACCGGAACCCAGGTTGGTGGATTGCTCGCGTCGGCTAAAACCTGGAATGTCCCGGAACAAACGATTCAGTTCAGGATCGTTGGGCAAGGGAACCACGGGTACATTAATATGCTTGCTGGTATAGACGTTTACCACCGCAGGGGCCGCCAAAGCCACAGCCTTGGCATATGACACTTCCCCAGAGTGCTTGCCGGACGATGCTGACGACGGCGCCACAGGCGGCGCCGATACGCCAGGCCGCGAGGGATGCAGCCAATCCGGGCGCAAGGTAGCCACGATGAATAAAATACCCAGGCATACCGTTACAGCTTGAGTAAACAGCAACCACAATCGACGCATAAGGCAAATAGGAAAAAGGCGATCAATGAATCAGGTTTCTACGCAACAACTGGCCCGCTGGCTTGATACTACTTTGCAACCCCAGCGTTTCAAGGATTATTGCCCCAATGGACTGCAAGTGGAAGGCAAAGCGTCCATTAGGCACATTATCACCGGAGTTACCGCGACGCAGGCATTGCTGGAAGCCGCTATTGCGCAGAAGGCCGATGCCGTGCTGGTGCATCATGGCTGGTTCTGGAAAAACGAAGACCCCTGCATACGCGGCCCCAAACGGACCCGGCTGGCCCTGGCGCTACAACACGACCTGAATGTCTTCGCCTACCACCTTCCCCTGGATGCGCACCCTGTGCTGGGCAACAATGCTCAACTGGGGCGTGTACTGGGCTTCGAACCCGATCGCGACCAGGACGGCAACCCCGTGGTTTGCGGCCCCGACGGGCTGGTATGGCTAGGCCGATGCAACCCGCCACTAAGCCTGGAAGCGCTTGGAAACAATATTTGCAATGCTTTACAGCGCCAGCCACTGGTTGTTGGGAATGCACAACAAGAAATCCAGCGCGTGGCCTGGTGTACGGGCGGCGCCCAAAGCATGATGGATGCGGCGGTAGCAGCCGGCGCCGATGTCTATATAACGGGCGAAGCATCAGAGCCCACCTACCACCTGTCGCAAGAAACCGGCACCGCATTCATTGCCGCCGGCCACCACGCGACAGAACGATACGGCATACAAGCCCTGGGCCAAGCCATTGCCAAGGAGTTTGGAATCAGGGTGGATTTCATCGATATCGACAACCCGATCTAACCCGCCCAAATGCAAAAAAGCTTCGGATTAGCACGTTTACGAGCCGATCCGAAGCCGCGACCAGCGCCGTCATCGATAGACAGCGCGGCCAGTTGACAACATTGTCGTTATTTTTTTAACGAATCCCTGATCTCACGCAACAAAACCACTTCTTCCGCGGGGGCATCTGGAGCGGCTTCTTTTTGTGCCATGACACGGTTGCGCGCAGAGTTGACCCCCTTCACCAGGCAAAATACCACGAAGGCCAGTAGTACGAAATTGATCAGGATAGTCAGGAAATTACCCCACGAAAGCACCACTGCGCCAGCCTTGGTCAGAGCGTCGTAAGTATGAGCCCCGGCGTAGTTTTCAGGCGCGCGCAACACGAAAAACTGGTTGGTGAAATCGACTTGCCCCCCCATGATGAAAGCGACCAGCGGCATGATGATATCTTTGACTAAAGAATCGATAATCTTCCCAAAAGCGGCGCCGATAATTACCCCGACAGCCAGATCAATCATGTTGCCTTTAACGGCGAACTCTTGGAACTCCTGCAGGAAACCACGTGCTTTGCTCATTTCTTTTTCCTTTATCAATTTCACCCGATTCCAGGCTAACGCTATAATACGCGGCTATTAGGATAGTACACAGCTAAAAACAGTGAATGGTATGCCCGCGAAGGGCATGAATAAGGATACTAGAATGAGTCAGATTACGACACAGCTCGATGATTCCGGTGCGGTTGATCCCAACCTGCCACCCGATCCTTCGCGCCGTTTCTGGGTTGCGTCCGCCTGTGCCGTCGGTGGCGTAGCAGGCGTCGCAACGGCAGTTCCCTTTGTCAGCTCCTTTGCGCCGTCGGAAAAGGCGCGCGCAGCCGGCGCTCCCGTCGAGGTCCAGGTCTCCGATATCGCCCCAGGCGAAATTCGTACGGTCGAGTGGCGCGGCAAGCCAGTGTGGATCATGCATCGCACTGAAGCCCAGCTCAAAGGCTTGGTCAATGAAAAGCACGAATCTGAACTGGCCGACCCTAATTCCGATCGCCCCGGCTACACGCCGGAGTACGCAAAAAATGATTACCGCTCACGCAAGCCCGAACTTTTCGTTTGCGTTGGTATCTGCACCCACCTCGGGTGCTCGCCATCGCCGGTATTCGCTACCGGCCCACAGCCAGGCTTGCCTTCCGACTGGGCAGGCGGGTACTTTTGTCCTTGCCACGGCTCCTACTTCGATCTAGCCGGACGCGTCTACGCCAACAAGCCCGCGCCCGACAACCTCGAGGTTCCGCCATACACGTACTCTGCCGACGGTAGCTCCATCACCATTGGCGTTGACGAAAACAACAAGGGCTGATGCCCGGGATCGGGGCGCACATGCCCCGAACACTGAATCCGTTACTCGCTTCGTAAGATAAAAAAGGAGCCGTTTCATGGCTGGCGAAAAAACCGTCGAAACGACAGGACTCTTAGGTTGGATTGATAGGCGCTTCCCGCTTACCAGCCTGTTTAAAGAGCATATGTCCGAATACTATGCACCAAAAAACTTCAATTTTTGGTACTTCTTTGGCTCGCTGGCACTGCTAGTGCTGGTCATCCAGATCGTGACTGGTATTTTCCTGGTCATGAACTACAAACCCGATGCCAAGCTTGCGTTTGAATCGGTTGAATACATCATGCGCGAAGTGCCATGGGGCTGGTTGATCCGCTACATGCACTCCACCGGTGCGTCCATGTTCTTCGTGGTCGTGTATCTGCACATGCTGCGCGGCCTGTTCTATGGCTCGTACCGCAAACCGCGCGAACTGGTCTGGATCTTCGGTGTTGCCATTTTCCTCTGTCTCATGGGCGAAGCCTTCTTCGGCTACCTGTTGCCTTGGGGCCAGATGTCGTACTGGGGCGCTCAGGTTATCGTGAACCTGTTCTCCGCCATTCCATTCATCGGCCCTGAACTGTCGGTCTGGATTCGCGGCGACTACGTGGTTTCCGACGCAACCCTCAACCGCTTCTTTGCATTCCACGTGATTGCCATTCCCCTGGTGCTTATCGGCCTGGTGGTTGCACACATCATTGCATTGCACGAAGTGGGTTCCAACAA
>DATJCP010000499.1:0-3612 GCA_035514715.1 Candidimonas sp. | reverse complement strand
TTACTTGGCTGCCGCCGCGGCGTACGACCCGTTAACAAACGATGTGTAGTCGGCCAAAGGCTTGTCGATCTGGCGTTGCGATTTCAGGAACTCGGCACTGGCTGTCAAGGTTTTGACTGCGCCACCGTCTTTGCCGCCGCCCAGCCAGGTGTTCGAGGCCTGTTCCTGAGCATTGGGGAAAATCAGAAGCTTGAGCGCGTCGGCGACGTCAGTGGGCTTGCCGCCTATCATCTTGATAATGCCTTTGATGTCGGGCGAGTCTGCCGTCATTTTGGCGCTATTGTCGTTGTAGTTCTTGTAGGAAGTTGCCAGGACCTTGGTAAATGCAGCCATGAATTTCGGATTCTTCTTGGCCCAATCCTTGTCGGCTACCAAACCGTCGAACGTGGGTACGCTTTTCGCACCGATTTCCGCCGAGTCGGCAATGGTGGTGCCGGTTTTCTGGATTTCGGTCAGCGCTGGGGGCCAGACATAGGCGGCATCAAGATCGCCGCGCTGCCAGGCTGCCACGATTTGTGGCGGCTGCATGTTCAGGATTTGTATTTTCTTGGCATCGATATTCCAGATCTTGCTGAGTGCAACCAGCAGGTGGAAGTGCGAGGTCGAGACAAATGGCACCCCAACTTTTTTGCCTACTAGGTCTTCCGGCTTGGTGATGCCGGAACCATTACGGGCAACCAGGGCTTCGGATTTACCGATATTGTCCAGAATCCAGAAAAGCTCGATATCGACGCCGCGTGTCGCCGCTGCTGTAATGCCGGTTGAACCCAGGACGCCGATCGGTACGTCGCGCGAGGCAAAGGCGCTGGAAATATCGCCCGCCGAGCTGAACTGGCGCCAGTCGATTTCATAGCCGGCTTCTTTGGCAGCCTTGTCAAAGCTGCCATCAGCGATGGCGCTGACAAAAGGCCCCACAATTTGCTGGTAGCCAACCACAATTTTGGTTTGAGCCTGTGCGCCGGTAGCGCCCAGACCGAGTACACCAGCGGCCAAACTTAACAGAGCAAATTTACGGGCACTTTGAAATAAGGGATTCATTGTCTTCTCCATTCAGGTGATCGCGACACTTTATGTTTATGGGGGGTGTATGTGTCGCCGATTGAATGGATAGTGCCTATAGTCTGCAGCCGCGACTAGGTCCAGTTGATTTTATTAGATAGGACCAGTTCCTGGCTCCTTGCTTTGATAATTCTCAATAAAACCAATGGCTTCCGCCATTTTGTTTGATGTGATGGATGGTTTTATTGGACCAGTATTAAGGGTAAATGCCGATGCTCTTGGTACTATTTACTTGAGGTTGCCGGATAGAAACTGGCGCAAGCGGGGGCTTTGCGGGTTATTGAAGATGTCTTCTGGTTTGCCGATTTCTTCGGCCAGCTTTTGCATGACGCCCTCGGCTACCATGGCGTTGATTGCCTGGTCTGCGGCGGCTTTAAGCTCGGGATTGTTCTTGCGCAGGCCGATGGCTATGGGCTCGTTGAGTATTTTGTCGGTCGTGATGGAGTCGCCAGCCCATTTGAAACCAGCCCCTTCTGGCTTGGCCATCAGGCTGTCGAAAGGTTGAACGCCCAGGTGCACTGGGCGTTCAACCTTTTACAGATTTCGTTGCCGATATCGAAATGAAGCCTTCCAGCTGGCCGCTGGTATTGCGGAATTCGAAAGGAGGGTAGCCTGCCTTGGTGGCAATCTTGATTTCCTTACTATTCCTTACTATCTTTGGCGGCGGATATCCCCGGAGCTGTACTTAAGGCAAGCAGCATCATGCCGATGACGATTTTTTCATTTTTAGCCTTGCATGCCGCCCAGGCATACGTATTTGAGTTCCATGAAATCGTCCATGCCGTAGACCGAGCCTTCGCGCCCCAGGCCGGACTGCTTGACACCGCCGAAGGGCGCGACTTCGTTGGAGATCAGGCCAGTATTGACCCCGACCATGCCGTATTCCAGTGCTTCGGCGACCCGGAAGATGCGTCCGATATCGCGGCTGTAAAAGTAGGAGGCCAAGCCGTATTCGGTATCGTTGGCAAGCGCTATGACATGTTCTTCATTGGTGAACTTGACGACGGGTGCCACTGGGCCGAAGGTTTCTTCCCGCATGCACAACATGTCTTCGGTAACGCCCGACAACACGGTGGGCTGGAAATAGCGCCCACCCAAAGCGTGGCCCTGGCCGCCGACAGCCACTTTTGCGCCCTTGGCAACCGCATCCTGGACATGTTCCTGGACTTTTGCAACTGCCGCCTCGTCGATCAGGGGGCCTTGCGTTACCTGGTCGGTGAAGCCGTCCCCCACTTGTAGTTTGCCGACCTTGGCAGCCAGCTTTTCCACGAAGGCGTCGTAAACCGCCTCATGTACGTAAAAACGGTTAGTGCAGACGCAGGTTTGGCCGGCGTTGCGATATTTGGAGATCATTGCGCCTTCAATGGCGGCATCAAGGTCTGCGTCTTCAAACACAATAAAGGGGGCATGGCCGCCGAGCTCGAGCGAGAGCTTCTTGATGGTTGGCGCGCTTTGCTGCATCAGGATGCGGCCCACCGCGGTAGAACCGGTAAAGGTGACTTTCTTGACGATAGGGCTGGCGCATAGCACTTTGCCGATGGCGATAGAACGGTCGCTGTCGGCGGTAATGATGTTGAGCACGCCTGCCGGAATGCCCGCCCGTTCGGCCAGCTCTGCCAGCGCCAGCGCTGACAAAGGAGTTTGTTCGGCCGGTTTCAACACGATGGTGCAGCCTGCCGCCAAGGCCGGCGCCACTTTGCGCGTGATCATGGCGTTGGGGAAGTTCCAGGGGGTGATGGCCGCGCAGACGCCGATGGGCTCGCGCATGACCAGCATGCGGTTGGCGCTGTTGGGTGAAGCCATGATGTCGCCGCTGACACGCTTGGCCTGTTCGGCAAACCATTCAACGAACGACCCGCCATAGGCGATCTCGCCCCTGGACTCGGTAATGGGTTTGCCTTGTTCCAGGGTCATCAACTGGGCGAGGTCTTCAGTGTTAGCAATGATCAGATCGAACCAGCGCCGCAGAATGTTGGCGCGCTCTTTGCCGGTGCGGGCCCGCCACGCCTTGAATGCCTGGTTGGCGGCGTCGATGGCCGACTGCGCCTGGCTTGCGTCCAGATTACTGACTTGCGCGATGATTTGCCCGTTGGCGGGATTGTCGACGGCGAAAACCTCGCCATCTGCCGCTTCGGTCCATAACCCGTTGATATACGAGCGTGTTTTATACAAGGAAGGGTCGTTCAGGTGTATAGGTAGCTGTGTAGTTGTCATGGCGTTTGGGAACCGACGTGAGGGGGTGGCAGGGAAATGTGGCAACAGTTTATTCGATGCGTACTGGATTTGTTTTATGACGTTTATTCGGGAAGGGCTGGGGCATAGTCGAGCTGATCGGCGAAATCGGTGCAGAAGGCTTGAATATGCTGCATGACGACATCGGGGTCATCGGTAATGGTAAGCAGATCAAGGTCTGTGGGGCCAATGAGTTTGTTGGTCAGTAAATTGGCTTTGATCCAGTCGATCAGGCCGGCCCAGAATGTACTGCCAACCAGGATGATGGGCGCCGGGGGTACTTTGCGGGTCTGGACCAGGGTCATGACCTCGAAAAGCTCG
>DATJCP010000498.1:0-1650 GCA_035514715.1 Candidimonas sp. | reverse complement strand
AAGAAATCGCGCCCTGTCTTGGTGCCGGCATTTATTATTGTGTTGTTGATTGCGGCGGCCCTGGCTGCGGCATTGTGGTACCAGCAACAGCAGTTCAAGCAAACCAGTGCTGGCTTGGCTGCCCAAGTCAGCACTGGTGTCAGCACGGCCAACCAGGCCGCCGAGCAGGCCCAGCAGGCTTTGTCGCAACTGCAAGAGCAGTCCCGGCAGATAGCATCGCTGGAAAACGCACTGACCGAATCAAGAGAACATGTCGAAAGCCTGGAGCAGGCGTTTCGCAATCTGACCGATAGCGGTTCCGATCTGGTGCTGCTTAACGACGTCGATCATTTGTTGACCATTGCCCAGCAGCAATTGCAGTTAAGCGGTAATGTCGCCAATGCCGTTATTTCGCTGGAAACCGCGCAAGCTCAATTGGCACGCGCCAATCGCCCGGGCCTGGCTTCTTTGCTTCAAACCATTAATGGCGACCTTGACCGCTTGCGGGCAGCGTCAACAGTTGATATCGCTGCACTGTCTACGCAGCTTGACGAACTAAGCGCTTTGGTTAGCGAGGCTCCTTTGCTGGTTCCCGACGACGCGGCGCCCGCTATTGTCGAGTCGGCACCTACGCCTTCGCCAGTACCGGCGATCGCTGCATCCAACAATAGCAGCAATGACGGCACCGCTCCATGGTGGCGCCAGGCTCTTGATACCGCCGATGACTGGTCGCGTAGCGCCTGGTCGTCAATAAGCCAGGACCTCGGGCAGTTCATTACCGTTCGCCGTGTCGACGACCCTACCGCATTGCTGATGTCACCCGATCAGGCCACACGTTTCCGGGAAAACCTGCGTTTGCGCATCATGACGGCGCAGTTGGCTCTGATGATGCGTCAGCCTAAAGTGTGGCAGGCCGAAACCGAAGCTTTGGTCAAGGCGGTGGAAAGCCGTTACGACCAGAAGTCGCAACAGGCACGCCAGGCGCTCAAGCTGGCTCGTCATATGGCCGATACATCCATAGAACTGAAGCTCCCAACGGTCACCAACAGCCTGCAGGCTGTTGAAGCCTTGCGGGAAGCCAGCGCGAAATCCGCCCAGGACGGCGCTGCCAATTCAACAGCCTCCGATGCAACACAAGAAGCGTCGGAAGCGGGATCGGATTCAAGCCCGCAAACCGATGAAGTGCCGCAGCTTGAGCCTGCGGCACCTCCTTCCGAACAGCCTGCCGATGCGGCGTCAGTTCCGCCACAGGGGTAAGCAATGAGAACATGGTTTTGGACACTGCTGGTATTCGTAGCCGCGGTTGGGCTGGCGCTAGTTTTGCGCGACCACAGCGGCAATGTGCTGATCGTGGCACAGCCCTGGCGTATCGAGCTATCGCTCACTCTGGCCGTTTTGCTGATATTGGCCTGCTTTGCTATTTTGTATTTGTTGTTGCGCGTCTTGGCCTGGATATCCTCAGGCCCCGAGCGCTTCCGCTCGTGGCGCGGCTTGCGCGCCCAGAACCACGACTACAAACTGCTGGAAAACGGCTGGATCAACGTTCTGGAAGGGCGCTATACAGAAGCTGAAAAAGAGCTCTCCAAATTGTTGGGGCGTACCCGCTCCAGCAGCCGCAAAGTATTGGCGGGTTTGGCTTCGGCCCGGGCTGCGCACCATTTGGGCGAGTAC
>DATJCP010000497.1:0-2713 GCA_035514715.1 Candidimonas sp. | reverse complement strand
ACGGAGCTTGAGCCTGGCGGGGTGGTGACTTATACCAAGCACAGTTTGCTGGGTGAATCGTGGGGCGATGGGCGCGTCATCTTGTCGTGGGATGATGTGCAGCAGGGCGCCCAAGATTTCACCGATGGGCATAATGTGGTTCTGCACGAATTCGCACACCAGTTGGATGAAGAGTCGGGCCGCGCCAACGGCGCGCCTATCCTGGGCAGCCGCTTGAATTATCCTGGGTGGGAGGCAGTGTTATCGCGCGAGTTCGCAAACCTGCAATCCGATGTTTTGCATCACCATGCCACCGTGCTGGATGAGTATGGCGCAACAGACCCCGCCGAGTTCTTTGCCGTGGCAACAGAGGCCTTCTTTGAAATGCCGGCGCAAATGGCCGAGCATCATCCAGAATTGTTCAAAGAACTGAAAAACTACTATCAGGTGGATCCGCGAGACTGGCTGTAAGCCTGCGCGCCTATTCTCAATAGACACGCGGGTGACTATCTATCGTGGGTCGATAGGCGTAAATACACCGGCCCGCTGCTGGATGATTTCTCCGGCTTGCAGACAGGTCTCTTCCTGGTAGCGGCCTGCAATGATTTGTACTCCGCTGGGGATTCCGCCAGATACGCTTACCGGAACGCTCAGGCCAGGAAGGCCAAGTACTGCCAATGCAAGCAAGGGACTTTGAGCCTGCAGCATTTCGCCCATGGCCGCATCGCCAGACTGATCGGCATCGATCGCGAATGGCCGCCGCCACGATACCGGCATCAATATCAGTGGGTACTGTTCAAGGAAGATCAGCCACTCTCTTATTAATGCTGTTCGACGCGCCATGGCCGCATTGAACTGTTCCCAATTGACCGGCTCGGTGTGAGCAAGCATGGAAGCGACCGTGCGTTGAATTGCAGCGTCCCCGAATTGCGCTATGTTGGGAATCATGCCGGATCTGGCTTCATTCATGAGCAGGGTACGCCAAAGCCCGGCTGCTTCGGAAAAGTGCGGAGGCTGGACTTCTTCAATGATATATCCGCTGTCCTGCAGCCAGCCTGCGGCTTGCTTCAAGGCATTCCGCACTTCCGGGTCCGGCTTGAGTTCCGCATTGTCCATAACGAGCGCTACACGCAACGGATGCTTTTGTGCCTCAGGTTTCAAAGCTGCGGGTGCCCAGTTTGGGTCGCGTGGGTCGAACTGCGACATTGCGGCAAGGCCCAGACGGACATCGCCGACAGTGCGGGCGATAGGGCCCTGGACGGACATGGCCTGAACCATGGCCGGCCGCTCACCCGATGCGGTTCCGTTGAATACCGGTACTCGGCCTGAGGTTGGACGTAAACCGACTACACCACAGGCGTAAGCGGGATACCGAATCGAACCGCCTGCATCGCTGCCATGGGCTAGCGGACCGATACCTGCCGCCACCGCCGCAGCGGCGCCTCCGCTTGAGCCGCCGGGTGTTATCGCACTGTTCCACGGATTTAGGGTCCGGCCGTGCAGGGCATTGTCGGTAAACCAGCGCCAGGAAAATGCAGGCGTATTGGTGCGGCCTATGAATATGGCGCCTTGCTTGCGCCAGTTCGATACGGCTGGGCTGTCTTGCAGGGCAATACGATCCTTGTAGGCGGTTACGCCATCGGTGGTGGCTTCCCCTTGCTGATCGGTATTGATTTTGACAGTGACCGGCACGCCATGAAGCATCCCCACGTCGCGTCCTTGCGCCAGCGCCTGGTCGGCATCAGCGGCTGCCTGCAGTGCAGCCGCGTCCGATTGTGCAACGACAGCATTGATGGAGGGGTTGACGGCGGCCATTCGGTCCAGGCAGCTTAGTGTTGCTTCCACGCTGGATACTTCTTTTTTCCGTATCGCTTGCGCCAGCTCCATGGCGCTCCATTGCCAAAGCTCTCTTGTCATGATGTTGTACTCGTCTATTTGTTCGTTGCAGTCAGTGACTTACAGCTTGTGATTTCAGTTTTGCTTGGCGTTGGCCTGTTCCACGACTTTTGCCCACTTTGGCGTTTCTGTTGCAATCAGCGCTGAAAACTCTTCAGGAGTGGAAGGCATGACATCCACGGCAAAGGTATCGTTGGTTTTCAAAACGGCCGGGTCCAGCAGAGCTTTGTGTACGGCATTGTTCAGTTTGGACAGCACCTCAGCGGGGATGCCTTTCGGAGCAATGATGCCGCCCCAGGCGACGAACTCGAATCCTTTCAGGCCTTGCTCGTCGAGAGTAGGCGTATCCGGTAGCGACGGTGCGCGTTTCAGGCTGGTGACGGCCAGGACTGTTATCTGGCCGTTGCGGACATAGGGGAGAATACCCGCAAGGTTTTCGAACATGATGTCGATGTCGCCGCCCAGCATATTCGTCAAGCCTTGCTGGCCGCTCTTGTACGGCACATGGACCATGTCTATGCCGGTGCGGCTCATCATCAATGCCCCGGCAAGATGGCCCGTTGAACCGACCCCGGATGACCCCATGCTCAGCTTGCCTGGATTCTTCTTGGCATATGCAATGAGTTCTTCCACGTTGTTGACAGGCAGGTCTTTGCGTGCGACGAGCGCATTGGCGTTGCCTATGGCCAGACTGACAGGCTGAAAATCCTTGATCGGGTCATAAGTCATGTCTGAATATAGGGCAGGATTGATAGCCAGCGTTACCACGTTGCCAAACGCAATCGTGTTGCCATCGGGCTGTGCCCTGGCTGCAGCCTGGGTTCCTATCATGCCGCTG
>DATJCP010000496.1:0-2418 GCA_035514715.1 Candidimonas sp. | reverse complement strand
TCGACAGGCGAGCCATGTCATCAGGTGTATTCACGGCAAAGAACAGCACGAAGGTAAGCAGGTTCACGCCTATGAGTATCAGTATCCCGTACAGCAGGCGGCGTATTACATAGCGTGTCATGGGCGCCTCGTTGCGTCGTTGCGGCCCAGCGCTGTAGCGCGATCCCGGCGCTGCGCCGCTCGCCAGGTAAGGTATCCGCCTAAAGCAAAAAACACCCCCAACAGCCACAAAGGCCACCAGTAAGGCACATTCCATGCCTTGATTTTTTCAGCCCGCAGTGCGGGATCGATACGATAAAACTGCAATGTGTTGCGCACCATTTGGGTCGGTTTGGCATTACCCACCCAGGCCTGGTAAGCGCCCCCTGATTTGGGGAAATAGCCAAACATCCACGGCGCATCGCGCTGGACGATGGCGATCATTTTGTGCACCAAGGCCTCTTTTTCGGGGCCGTCATCGAGAAAGCGCATCTGCTCGAACAACTTATCGAATTCCGGATTCTTGTAGTTGGAGGCATTCTCACCACCGTTGTCGACTTTGGCGTTAGGGCCATAAAGCAGGAAAAGAAAGTTTTCAGCGTCGGGATAGTCGGCAACCCAGCCCCACATGAACATTTGCGCGCTGCCGCTGCGCATCTTGTCCTGGAAGCGGTTGTAGTCAGTGGCGCGGATTTCAAGCTGGATATTGATGGAAGCCAACTGGCGCCTCATCCAGTCCAGCATGGCGCTCGACCCCATGCCGCCAGCCGAATCAAAATGCAGGATCAAGGGTTTACCTGTAGCGGCATCGCGCCCGTCGGGATAGCCGGCTTCCTTCAACAGTTGCCGGGCATCGTCCAGCGGACGGCGCACCGCCCGCCCCTGCTCCAGGGTATAGATCTGCTTATTGAGACCTTCAGGCAGTGGCTGATAGCCCAGGATGCCGGGCGGTACCGGGCCATAAGCGACCTGGCCTTCGTCGTTCTGGAAAATGGAAACGTACTGCTCCCAGTTGAACGCAATACCTATCGCTTGCCGCAGCTTGCGGTTCTTTTCCTGCTGCTCGGGCGTATCGCCTTGCCCCAGTACCGGGTCGCGCCAATTAAAGCCCAGGTAATACACTTGCGCTTCGGTGGAGCTGCGCAGCTGTATGCCATGGTCGCGGTACAAAGACGCTTTTTCAGCGGAGTCGCCGGCGGCTACCCGCATAGCCACGCCGTAATCGCCGCGATCGATCTGAGGGATGTCGTAGTAGCCCTGAAGAAACTTGCCCATCAATGGGACACTTTCCTTTTCCAGCGAAAACACCACTTTATCCACGAATGGCGTCAGCTTGCCGCAATCGGCCAGCAAACCTGCGGCCTCATCGCCAGGTTCACCCTGGCAAGGATAGGGCTCGCCCCTGAAGTTGGGATTGCGCGACAGCACATGGCGCCGGTTCGGAATGGACTCGCTAAGCATATAGGGGCCGGTACCCACCGGCCAAGTGTTGATTGACAAGTCGTGTTGCGCCATGCCCGGCTGTTGATAGAATCGGTCGGCCTCCCAGGGAATCGGCGCGGTGAATGTCATGGCCAGCCAATACTTGAACTGTGGATACTTGCCCTTTACCTTGATGCGTAAGGCATGCGGCCCCAGCGCCTGGACCCCCTCAAACCCAGTCTGGCGCAAATCCAGCCAGGGTCGGGCATCGCCCAATGCTGTCGAAGCACGCTGCGCCTGGTCCTGCTTTTTCAGTTGCTCGCCGTATTCGCGCATGCCCACTACATGCTCGGCCATCACACCATAAATGGGTGAAGCCACGCGGGGACTGGCCAGGCGCCGGAACGCATAGACGTAATCCTCGGCAAGCAATTCACGCGTGCCAGTTTCAGGGAAAGCGTCTATGCCGAACTTATGCTCGAGTTCGCCTGGCGCAATCGGCCAATAACGATAAGCGCCCGAGGTATCGCGCGCAAACGCGGGATGCGGCTGAAACTGGATACCTGGCTTGATCTGAATATCGTAAACACTGACGGCAACTTGTTCGCCCGCTACATCGTCGGACAAGGGCCGACCGGCCTCATCGAAATAGGCCGGGCTGGCGATTGAAGCCGCCGCTTTGGGCACCAGTTGATAAGGCCTGGCCAGATAGTCGTAGCTGTACAGCGGCTCGTAGATGGAATAAGTGAAAGGTGTTTCGTCGGTGGAATACGAGCGGGCAGGGTCAAGATACTTTGGCGAACGTTGCGCAAACGCCGTATACAACACGTTTTCGGTCTCATCGCCCTGTGCATACGGGCTATTGACCGGGCTGGGCGAACACCCAGCCAGCAGCGCCAGTACTAACGCCCCCACCATACGCACCCCAGGCCACGCTAGCACTGTTGCTGCTTCCAGCATTGATAGCGCCACGCCCATGGGCTGACCGGATCCGCTTGTTTCCATATCCCAAGACGG
>DATJCP010000495.1:0-3572 GCA_035514715.1 Candidimonas sp. | reverse complement strand
CGTCAGGGCACGCTCAAAGCCCAGGTCTATGTCTTTCTTCAGGGCGGTATCGACCCACGCCATGGCGGCTTCCTCTGCCATGCCGTTCAGTTCGACCACGTTTGAAAGTGGCCGGATGGATTCTTCCGCACCTTCCGCCCGCGCCAAGGCAAGCAATTGGTTGACAAGCCGGGTGGCGCGCTCGGAACCCCGCACCAGTTGTTCCAGGCTGGCATTCATTTTTTCTGGACTGCGTTCGCGCAAGGCAAGTTCGGCTTGTGTACGCATGCCTGCCAGCGGCGTTTTCAATTGATGGGCCGCATTGGCGACAAAGCGCCGCTGGGTTTCGTTGGCGCTTGCCAGCCGGGTCAGCAGGCTATTCATCGCTGCTACCAAAGGAACGATTTCAGTTGGGGCCAGATCGTCGCTGATCGGCGACATGTCGTTGGTGCGTCGTGAGCGTATCCGTTCCTGCAGCAGGCTTAGTGGCTCAAGGCCTTGCGTCAGGCCCAGGCCGGCTAATAGCGCGGCCAATGGCAGGACGATTAGTTGCGGTGTCAGCATGCCGGTCAGGATTTCTTGTTGCAGTGTGGCCCGCATTTCATTGGACTGGGCGACAACGGTTAGAAAGTTCAGGTTGTTCTGGTCTTTTCCGCCCCAGATGTAGGCCACCCTAACGCTTTGGCCATTAAGGGTTTCGTTACGGAACCGGATGATGTCGTCTTCATAAGTCCAGTTGTCGGGCAGGGGAATGCTGGCATTTCCTCCTATGGAGTTTGCATTGGCGTCTTGAATTTCCCAGTAGATGAGATGGGCAGGATCGCCCTGGAGGATGGTAATGGCGGAAGGGGAAAGCTGGATGCCTTCGGTGATTTTTTGCTGCTGGACTTCGTGCTTGAGCATGCGCAGGTGGTCGGCCAGAGTGCGATCGTAGGGTGCGTTAGCTATGTTCTGGGCAATGAAGTAGGTAATGACCAGTCCTATGGTCCATAGTAAGAACAAAGGACCAAACATCCAGAGCATTATTTTGTTCAGCAGTGTCTGGTTGCGTTTTTTTTTGCGCCGTAGTCGCTGCAGCCGTTGAAGCAGAGGTGCGCGGGGTGCCGGGCCGCTATGAGTTCCCTGCGGGGAAGAGGGGGAGGTCGACATTCAGGCTACAGGGCAGCTGTTTACGCTGCGATGGAGTCGTTGCGGTTTTCGGCTTCCAGGCAGTACCCCAGGCCGCGCACTGTCACGATCTTGGCGCCGCTGGGTTCCAGCTTTTTTCGCAGGCGATGAATATAGACTTCGATGGCGTTGGGAGTGACTTCTTCGCCCCATTCGCATAGCAGGTCGACGAACTGGTTTTTGCTGATCATGCGTCCGCAGCGCGACAGGAAGATTTCCAGCAAGCTGGTTTCGCGTGCCGAAAGTTCAAGAGGCTGCTCGTCGATGCGGGCTATGCGCCCGTTAAGATCGAAGCTCAGGCGCTTGTACCGGAGCAGTGTCGTGCTATTGCCCGAGCTGCGCCGTGTAAGCGCCCGTACCCGCGCTTCCAGTTCGCTTAGTGCAAAGGGTTTGGCCATGTAGTCGTCGGCGCCAAGATCCAGGCCTTTGACGCGCTGTTCTATCGTATCGGCAGCCGTTAAAATAAGCACTGGCAGCGGTGTATTGCGCTGGCGTAGCAAACGCAATACGCCTAAGCCGTGCATCAGGGGCAGGTCCAGATCCAGGATCAACAGGTCAAAGCTTTGTAATTGCAGGGCGGAGTCTGCGCTGGACCCGTCTGCCACGACATCAACGGCATACCCGTCGTAACGCAGTGAACGGGAAAGTCCATCAGCAAGAATACTGTCGTCCTCGGCAATTAGAATGCGCATGTCAGTTGATTTTGGTCTTGGCGTACAAGGGTGTTTCCATTCTGACATGTGCGTTTGGGCCTGACCAGTCAGGGATTACGATGTAAGGTGCTGGATATCTGTTTATTTATACAGTACAATTTGATGCAATAATTCACCTCATTCCAATAGCTGCGCCACCGCGCTTTTATTCATTTTCGCTTTAGCCAAGGACCCTACATGGACGACAAAAATAGCAAAGCCGCCTCCGAGCGCGCCAAAGCACTCGCTGCCGCCTTATCGCAAATCGACAAACAGTTCGGTAAAGGCTCGGTCATGCGCTATGGCGATGACACGGTCGAGCACGATATTCTTGTCTGCTCCACCGGGTCGCTGGGGCTGGATATTGCCTTGGGCGTCGGCGGCTTGCCGCGTGGCCGGGTCGTCGAAGTCTATGGCCCGGAATCGTCCGGTAAAACTACGCTTACCCTGCAAGTCATTGCCGAAATGCAGAAAATTGGTGGCACTTGCGCGTTTATCGATGCCGAACACGCGCTTGATGTTCAATATGCTTCCAAGCTTGGCGTCAACCTGAACGACCTGCTTATTTCCCAGCCCGATACCGGCGAACAAGCCCTTGAAATCACCGACGCCCTGGTGCGTTCCGGCTCAGTCGATCTTATCGTCATCGACTCGGTGGCCGCATTGGTGCCAAAGGCTGAAATCGAAGGCGATATGGGCGATTCGCTGCCAGGCTTGCAGGCTCGTCTCATGAGCCAAGCCTTGCGCAAACTTACCGCCAACATCAAGCGCGCCAATTGCATGGTTATCTTCATTAACCAGATCCGCATGAAAATCGGCGTCATGTTCGGTAATCCCGAAACCACCACTGGCGGTAATGCGCTTAAGTTCTACGCTTCGGTCCGGCTCGATATCCGACGTATCGGCGCCATTAAAAAGGGCGACGAAGTGGTCGGCAACGAAACCCGCGTCAAAGTGGTCAAGAACAAAGTGGCGCCACCGTTCAAGCAAGCCGAATTTGACATCATGTATGGCGCAGGCATTTCTCGTGAAGGCGAAATCATCGACCTTGGCGTTCAGGCTGGCATCGTCGACAAGGCGGGCGCCTGGTTCAGCTACAGTGGCACACGTATCGGCCAGGGCAAGGACAACGTACGCGAATACCTTAAAGAACACCCCGAAATGGCGTTCGAAATCGAAAACCGCGTCCGCGAACAGCTTGGCGTCATTGCCCAAGCTCCTTCCAAGGTCAGCAAGCCCGCAGCGCCAGCGCCAGAGCAAGAACCCATCGGTGAGTAATTTCAGGTAGGGCAGGTATGCATTCCAAGGGCGACGATTTTGAAACGCTAGCGACTACGGATACCGAAGTCGGCCGCCCAAAGAAAGCAGGGCCCAGCTTAAAAGCCCGGGCCATTGCCATTCTTTCCAGGCGCGAGCATTCGCGTCTGGAACTGCAGCGCAAGCTGGCCCCTCATGCCGGTGATACCCAAGAGCTTGAGCAAGTCCTCAATGATCTTGAACGTGAAAACTGGTTGTCGAATCAGCGTTTCGCCCAAAGCCTGGTAAACCGGCGCGCGTCGCGTCATGGGGCCAGCCGTATCGTGCAGGAGCTTCGGCAGCATGGTTTGGCTGACGGCGCTATTGCCGATCTGAATCAGCAGTTACGCAGTACCGAGATTGAGCGGGCTCGTGTTGTCTGGGAAAAGAAGTTCGGCCAGGCGCCTGTGGATGCCAAAAGTTACGCTAAGCAGTTTC
>DATJCP010000494.1:0-9049 GCA_035514715.1 Candidimonas sp. | reverse complement strand
AGCCATCGAATGCGATGATCCAGTCATCTTTCTTGAGCCCAAGCGTCTGTATAACGGCCCGTTCGATGGCAACCATGATCAGCCTGTCGTGCCGTGGTCCAAGCATCCCCTGGGTAATGTCCCAGACGGCTATTACACCGTACCGCTGGAGTCGGCCTCGATTTTCCGCAAGGGTGAAGCCCTTACCGTTTTAACCTACGGCACCATGGTTTTCGTGGCGGAAGAGGCAGCCAAAGAGTCGGGTATCGATGCCGAGATTGTCGACTTGCGCAGCCTGTGGCCGCTTGATCTCGACACTATCGTGGCCTCGGTCAAGAAAACCGGGCGTTGCGTGGTCTTGCACGAAGCGACGCAAACCAGCGGTTTTGGGGCCGAGCTCACTGCGTTGATCCAAGAGCACTGTTTTTATCATCTGGAAGCGCCCATAGAACGCGTAGCGGGCTGGGACACGCCTTATCCGCATGCCCATGAATGGGCGTACTTCCCTAGTCCGAAGCGGGTCGCGGATGCGTACCGCACGGTAATGCGGGAGGCATGATCATGGGTATCCACATTATAAAAACGCCGGATATCGGTGAGGGAATTGCCGAAGTCGAATTGGTTGAATGGCATGTGCAGCCTGGCGATGACGTAGTCGAAGACCAATTGCTTGCCGATGTCATGACCGACAAGGCGACAGTGCAAGTGCCTTCGCCCATGCATGGCAAGGTCGTGTCGCTGGGCGGCGCGGTAGGCGAAGTGATGGCTGTGGGATCTGAACTGATACGTCTTGACGTCGAAGGTGAAGGTAACGTCAGTGCGTCCTCAGCCTCTGCGCGTTCTGGCCGGGCCGCGGTTGCCGATGCTCCTGCGCCGGCAACTACTGATGTGCCTGCCAAGGTACCGGCCATAGCGACCCGGGCTTCTGTACACGATGATGCCGAGCCTGAAGCCGCTGTGCCTTCAGCCGTGCCTGTCAGGGAATCGGCTCCAGCTGGTGTTGATCGGGCCTTAAATGTAGCGGCGCGGCCGGATGGCGGAAAGCCGCTGGCTTCCCCGGCTGTACGTAAACGCGCCTGGGATCTGGGTATAGAGCTGCAGTATGTGGTGGGAACCGGCCCGGCGGGGCGCATATCCCATAGCGATCTGGATGCTTATCTGGCGCGCGGCACCGCTGTTTCGGCGCAGCCCGGGCGTCATGCCGCCTATGCTTCGCGTAGCGATGAGCAGGCCTTTCCTGTTATTGGATTGCGGCGCAAAATCGCCCAGAAAATGCAGGACGCCAAGCGCCGCATTCCGCACTTCACCTATGTCGAAGAGATCGACGTAACAGAGCTGGAAGCCTTGCGCCAGCGCTTGAATGTGCAATGGGGAACGCAACGGGGCAAGTTGACCATCTTGCCGTTTCTGGCTCGGGCCATGGTGCTGGCGCTGCGAGAGTTTCCTCAAATTAATGCCCGTTACGATGACGATAAGGGTGTGGTCACGCACTATGGCGCAGTCCATTTGGGCATTGCCGCCCAAACGGATGCGGGACTTATGGTGCCGGTGATGCGCCATGCGGAAACCCATGACCTGTGGGCGTGCGCTGCGGAAATCAAGCGGCTTGCCGAAGCCGCCCGCAATGCTAGCGCTACGCGCGACGAATTGACCGGCTCGACCATTACGCTTACCAGCCTGGGGTCTTTGGGCGGTATCGTTTCCACCCCGGTGATCAACCACCCTGAAGTGGCAATTGTGGGCGTCAATCGCATTGTCGAGCGCCCCGTCATTTTGGGTGGTGCTATTGTGGCGCGCAAAATCATGAACTTGTCGTCTTCGTTCGATCATCGCGTGGTAGACGGCATGCATGCCGCCGAGTTTATACAATGTATACGTGGATACCTTGAGTGCCCGGCAACATTGTTTGTGGAATAAGGGGCATTCATGGAGTCATGCGCGTTATTGATTATTGGCGGGGGGCCTGGCGGCTATGTGGCTGCCATTCGTGCCGCGCAATTAGGTATATCCACCACGCTGGTCGAGGGGGAAAGCGTTGGCGGAACCTGCCTGAATATAGGTTGTATTCCGTCCAAGGCCTTGATTCATGCAGCTCAGGAGTTCCATAAGCTGGCCGAGTACGGCGCTGATTCGCCCCTGGGAATACAAGTGCAGTCGCCGAGCATCGATATTGCTCGCACCGTTGCCTGGAAAGATGGGATTGTCGGGCGGCTTACCGGCGGCGTTGCGGCTTTGCTCAAGAAAAACGGCGTTCATGTCATCAAGGGCTGGGCGCGAATCATCGACGGGAAAACGGTGGAGATCGCTAAAGGCCCTGGCGATACGGCAGATGCCGTTCTGCGCATCACCTGCGAGCATTTGCTGCTGGCGACAGGCTCTGAGCCGGTTGAATTGCCTTTTATGCCGTTTGGCGGGCAGGTCATTTCGTCCACCCAGGCATTATCGCCGGCCAAGTTGCCGCAAACCTTGGCGGTGGTTGGCGCCGGCTATATCGGGTTGGAGCTGGGCATGGCTTATAGCAAGCTAGGGGTCGCGGTAAGTCTTATCGAGGCCCAGGACCGCATACTGCCTGCTTACGATGCCGAACTGGTCAAGCCGGTGCAGGCCGCAGTGAAAAAGCTGGGTATTGCTTTGCATTTATCCTGCCGCGTGTTGGGCATGAATGAAAAGGGCAGTGCTTTGCGCTTGATGGACGCACAAGGCCGTGAATCCGAACTGGCAGCCGAGCAGGCCATGGTTGCCGTAGGCCGGCGCGCTCGAACGACGGGGTTTGGCCTGGAGTCGCTGATGCTGGATATGGAAGGCGCGGTTATTCAGGTTGACGATCAATGTCGGACATCCATGCGTAACGTTTGGGCGATAGGCGATGTCGCGGGCGAACCCATGCTGGCGCATCGCGCGATGGCTCAGGGTGAAATGGTGGCTGAAATCATTGCCAGCAAGCAGCGCCGTTTTGTACCGGCGTCGATTCCAGCCGTGTGTTTTACCGATCCTGAAATTGTCGTTTCCGGCTTGTCGCCCGACGAGGCCACCCAAGCTGGCATGGATTGCATCAGCGCGTCTTTTCCTTTCGCCGCCAATGGTCGCGCCATGACGCTGGAAGCTGGCGATGGCTTTGTGAGGGTGGTCGCCAGGCGCGATAACCACCTGATTGTCGGTTGGCAGGCGGTGGGCCGCGGGGTTTCCGAATTAAGCACCGCTTTTTCCCAGTCGCTGGAAATGGGGGCACGTCTTGAAGATATCGCGGGCACCATCCACGCGCATCCTTCATTGGGCGAGGCGGTGCAGGAGGCCGCCCTTAGGGCGTTAGGGCATGCGCTGCATATTTAAGGCACTATGTCTGCCGGGATTCCCGCAAAATCCCTAAGCTACAATCAAAATTCCTTTTTGTAGCGAGTGCCCTATGACCGATACGTACACGCCCGACGAGACGCTTGAACCCAGGCTGGACTATGTGATGTGCGCCAGCCCCGCAGGCACGCATCGCATGGCCTACTGGGAATGGGGCGATCCCGACAATGACCGGGTCTTGTTGTGCGTTCATGGCCTAACTCGTACAGGCCGGGATTTCGATGAGCTAGCCAGACGGCTGGCCAAGCACTGCAGAGTGGTCTGCCCCGATGTGGTGGGGCGTGGAAAATCCGATTGGCTGATCAATGCGGCCAGCTACATCGTGCCGCAGTATGTGGCCGATATGCTGACCTTGATTGCGCGACTCAATCCCAAGCAACTCGATTGGGTGGGAACATCCATGGGTGGGTTGATAGGCATGGGTGTCGCGGGCACATTGGCTATGTCGGCAATGCTCAGACCTGATCGCGGTATATATGGTTTGCCTGCGGAACAGACCTTATCTCTTGGTAAAGTTGTCCTGAACGACATCGGGCCGCAACTCAGTTTTTCGGGCTTGACCCGTATTGCCGAGTATGTGGGGCAGCCCATGCAGTTCGACACCTTTTCCCAGGCTGTCGATTACGTACGGTCGGTATCGGCGGGCTTTGGCACGCATGATCAGGCTGGATGGGAAGAGCTGACCCGATATGTGTTCAATCAGCAAGGTGATCACTGGATCAAGCATTACGATCTGCGCATGGCCGAGCCATTTGCGGATCAATCCGAAGCGTTAATCCAGGCGTCCGAGGCGCTTCTATGGAAGGCTTACGAAAGCATTGCATCGCCCATACTGCTCGTGCGCGGTGAGAAGTCTGATTTGCTGACTGCCGAGACGGCTCAGGAAATGCTGGCTAGAAACCACCATGCCCGACTGCATACGGTACCAGATGTAGGCCATGCGCCGACCTTTCGCAGCGATGATGAAATAGCTCCCGTAGCCGAGTTTTTACTAGCAGAATAATCGGCGTACACTAGATTTTGTACGATGCAGCCGTCCAGCCTTGGGTTGCGGTTTGTTTATGCCGACATGCAGCCCCTTGACGGGCTGTTGATTTTTAGAGGTCTTGAGTATTAAAGTCGATTTACATTGCCACTCTACCGTTTCCGACGGTGTCCTGGCTCCAGCCGAGCTTGCCGTGCGCGCACATGCGAATGGGGTGCAGTTGTGGGCGCTGACCGATCATGATGAATTGTCTGGCTTGCCCGAAGCGAGGCGCGTCGCTGAAGCGGCGGGAATGCAGTTTATCCCCGGGGTTGAGATTTCGGTAACCTGGTCCAAGCAAACCGTCCATATACTAGGCTTGGGTATTGATGAGCTTGATACGGAGCTGAACGCCGGGCTGGTAGGCATCTGCAAGGGTCGCTCGGTACGCGCTCATGAAATGGCCGATAGGTTTACTGCGCTGGGCGTTCCCGACAGTTACGAGGGGGCATTGGCCTATGCGGCTAATCCGGCGCTGATCAGCCGTACCCACTTTGCCCGTTTTTTGGTAGAGCGGGGGTATTGCAAGAACATGCAAATGGTCTTTGATAAGTATCTTGGCGAAAACAAGCCGGCCAACGTACCCGTATATTGGTCGAAGCTTGAAGAGGCCGTGGGCTGGATTTTAGGAGCGGGCGGCCGTGCCGTTATTGCCCATCCTGGCCGTTACGGCTATTCGCCCATGCAGTTCGATGCCTTGTTTGAGCAATTCAAGGATCTTGGCGGTTCGGCCATCGAGGTGATTACCGGCAGCCATACGTTTGATCAGTATGCCGAGTACGCCGCCGTAGCGCGACGATATGGTTTTATGGCGTCTTGCGGATCGGATTTTCATAGTCCCAAAGAGGCCAGGTTGGATCTGGGCGAACTGCCGCCGTTGCCGTCCGACCTCACGCCTGTGTGGCATGATTGGATTTGAGATGAACAAAGCTTTTGTAAAAGAATCCGATAACGATGATGACGATGACCTGGGCCCCGAGGACGTCAAGCTTCCCTCGGGCACGAAAAACTACATTACTACCCAGGGTTATCAGCGTTTACGTGAAGAATTGGCGCACTTGATGACGGTGGAACGTCCGTCGGTGGTGCAGATTGTGTCGTGGGCGGCGTCCAATGGTGATCGGTCCGAGAATGGCGATTATCTGTACGGAAAGAAGCGTTTGCGCGAAATTGACAGGCGTATGCGGTTTTTAACCAAGCGTCTTGAGATTGCCGAGGTGGTTGATCCGGCGGCACAGCCGAACAAGGATCAGGTTTTCTTTGGCGCTACCGTTGTTTATTCGGATAAGGCGGGCGAGGAGTTCCGGGTGACGATAGTCGGGGTTGACGAGGCGGAGCCGTTGCAGGGGAAGATCAGCTGGATTTCGCCGGTGGCGCGGGCGTTGACCAAGGCGCGCGAGGGCGACACCGTGACTTTGCGTACGCCTGCGGGGCTTGATGAGTTGGATATTCTGGAAGTGATTTATCCCTAAATCAGATAGCAGATAAATTCCGCATAAACCTACTTCAAGCCAGGCACGAACCCGCCTTCCCCCGCAAGCAGGTAAAATGGCATGTTTCCCTCCTTTTGCCTGCGCCGTATCGTGAACTCTATCCAGTATCTTCTTGGCTCCTCGGTCTTGTCCTCATTCCGTCGTGAACGGCTTCTGCAGCGGTTTGCCGAGCTTGAACTGCCCGTTGCCGACATCAATGGCCGCTTCGAACACTACGTGTGGACTGAAGCAGGTTTGAACCCTCAGGATCAGACACAGCTTGAACAACTGCTCGACTACGGCACAGCCGACAGCGACAAAGAAAACAAGAACAACCTGGTCTTGCGCGTCGTTCCCCGTTTCGGAACCGTTTCGCCATGGGCCAGCAAGGCTACCGATATCGCGCACAACTGCGGCTTGCAGTCGGTACGCCGCATCGAGCGCGGCATTCACTACACGCTGACTCCTTCGCGTGGCCTGCTTGGTGCCAAATCGATCACAGCCGAGCAATTGGCAATAATCGCCGACTGCCTGCATGACCGCATGACCGAAACCGTGGTCGATGCCTTGTTTGACGGCACCGCGCTGTTCGCTTCCTTGCCCGGCAAGCCTATACAGATGATCGACGTCATCGGCCAAGGCCAGGCGGCGCTGGATGAAGCTAACCGCACATTGGGTCTGGCGTTGTCGGAAGACGAAGTCGAATACCTGGATGCGGCGTTCAAGCAATTGGGCCGCAACCCTACCGACGTAGAGTTGATGATGTTTGCGCAGGCCAATAGCGAACACTGCCGCCACAAGATATTCAATGCGCAATGGGTGATTGACGGCGTTGAACAGAAAAACACGCTGTTCGGCATGATACGCGCCACCCATGCGGCACAGCCGGAAGGCACCGTAGTGGCTTATTCCGACAACTCTGCCATCATGGAAGGTGGGCCGGCAACGTTGTTCCATGCCGGCAATACAGCTTCGGTATCGACCTACGAACACCATCAGGCTGTGGTGCACACCTTGATGAAGGTCGAAACGCATAACCACCCAACGGCTATTGCTCCTTTTCCAGGGGCTGCTACTGGTGCGGGCGGGGAAATCCGCGATGAAGGTGCGACGGGACGCGGCTCCAAGCCCAAGGCCGGCCTGACCGGGTTCACAGTTTCCAACTTGCGCTTCAAAGATGCGCTCGAACCCTGGGAAACCGATGCTCACGGATCGCCTGACCGTATATCCAGTCCATTGGACATCATGATAGAAGGGCCGATAGGCGGGGCGGCTTTCAGCAACGAATTCGGCCGGCCCAATTTGCTGGGTTATTTCCGTACCTTCGAACAAACTGCCGGCGGCACGCGCTGGGGTTATCACAAGCCCATCATGATTGCCGGCGGCCTGGGCTCTATCGATGCCAGGCTGACGCATAAAGATCCCATTCCTCCTGGTGCTTTGCTGATCCAGCTGGGCGGCCCGGGCATGCGGATCGGCATGGGCGGCAGCGCGGCATCCAGCATGAGCGTGGGCGCCAATACCGCTGAATTGGATTTTGATTCTGTGCAGCGCGGCAACCCCGAGCTTGAACGGCGCGCGCAGGAAGTCATAGACCGTTGCTGGCAGCAGGGCGATAACAACCCGGTCATTGCCATCCACGATGTGGGTGCGGGCGGTTTGTCCAATGCTTTCCCTGAGCTGGTCAACGATGCGGGCCGCGGCGCCATTTTTGAATTGCAGCAAGTGCATCTTGAAGAGTCGGGCCTGTCGGCGGCTGAAATCTGGAGCAACGAATCGCAGGAACGCTATGTCCTGGCCATCTTGCCGCAAGACTTGTCGCGTTTCGACGAAATCGCCAAGCGCGAGCGCTGCCCGTATGCCGTGGTGGGTGTGGCTACTGAAGAGCGCCAGCTGCGCGTAACTTACGGCGAAGGCTTGCCCGGCGTATCCGAAGTCATCAAGCCCAAAGCCGATTCCGACGTAAGGCCGGTCGACGTGCCTATTGATGTCATCCTGGGCAAGCCGCCGCGCATGACGCGCGACGTACAGCGCCAGCCTGGCGTCGGCGAAGATCTGGACATTACCGATATCGCGCTGGATGAAGCCATCTCGCGTGTGTTGCGCCACCCAACCGTGGCAAGCAAGAACTTCCTGATCACCATCGGAGACCGGTCGGTGGGTGGCTTGAGCAGCCGCGATCAAATGGTCGGACCATGGCAGGTGCCGGTGGCCGACTGCGCGGTAACTTTGGCGGACTACGAAGGCGTGCGCGGCGAAGCTATGGCCATGGGCGAGCGTACTCCCATTGCCATGATCGATGCACCGGCATCGGGCCGCATGGCGATCGCCGAAGCCCTGACCAACCTGGTCGCCAGCGATGTAAAGTCCTTGAAAGATATCAAGTTGTCGGCAAACTGGATGGCTGCATGCGGGGCCGACGGCCAAGACGCCGCCTTGTATGACACCGTGTCGGCCATCAGCGACTGGTGCCAGCAGTTGGGCTTGTCCATTCCTGTGGGCAAAGACTCACTGTCCATGCGCACGACTTGGTCCCACGAGGGCGAGCAGCGCGAAGTGTTGTCGCCGGTTTCACTGATCGTGACGGCATTTGCTCCGGTGGCCGATGTGCGCGCTACCTTGACGCCGCAACTACGCACCGATGTGGGCGATACCGCGCTGATTCTTATCGATCTGGGCTTTGGGCAACAGCGCTTGGGCGCTTCCATCCTGGCGCAGGCCTTTAACCGTGTCGGGCTAACGGTTCCCGACATTACCGACGCTGCGGCGCTGGCTTCCTTTTTCAAGGTGTTGCGCCAATTGGCGGCCGACGATCACATTCTGGCCTATCACGACCGTTCCGACGGCGGCTTGCTGGCCACTGTATGCGAAATGGCGTTTGCTGGGCATGTCGGGGTGTCGATCAATTTGGATATGTTGACCATAGACCCGGTAGCCGCCGACTATGGCGACTACAAAATTCGTGCCGACCAAATGTCCGTTCAGCGCGACGAAATTACCCTCAAGGCTTTGTTTGCCGAAGAGGCTGGCGCTGTCATCCAGGTGCCGCTGGCTCAGCGCGATACCGTGCTACAGCAGTTGCGCGCAGCCGGCTTGTCGGCACATTCGCACGTTATCGGCAGCCTGAACAAGCAAGATGAAATTCAGTTGTTCCGCGACGGCAAATGCATCTACCAGAAGCCGCGCGCAGAACTGGGCCAGCAGTGGGGCGAAGTCAGCCGTC
>DATJCP010000493.1:0-5904 GCA_035514715.1 Candidimonas sp. | reverse complement strand
CTGGTGTTCTTTTTCATGGCGATCAACGGCGCGTTGTCTGCATGGCAAGATACCTATTCCGCCAGTGCGCGGGCGCAGACACGCTCCATAAAGGGTTACTTGGAACTGGGCAAGATTCTGTTCTGGGCCTTATGCCTGATCTTGATCATTTCCATACTGGTGAACCGTTCACCGCTGCTGATGCTCTCGGGGCTGGGCGCATTGTCGGCGGTGCTGCTGCTTGTTTTCAAGGACACTTTGTTGTCGCTGGTGGCCAGCACGCAAATGACATCCAACGATATGCTACGCATAGGTGACTGGATAGAAATGCCGCAAGCGGGCGCCGACGGTTTTGTTATCGATATGGCCTTGCATACGGTCAAAGTTCAGAACTGGGACAAGACAGTTACCACTATCCCGACTTACAAGCTGTTTTCTGAAAGCTATCGCAACTGGCGTTATATGTTCGAATCGGGCGGGCGGCGTATCAAGCGCACACTGCGCATTGACGCCAGCACGGTCCGGTTCTTGAGCGAAGACGAAATACGTGACCTTGGGCGTTTTGCATTGCTGCGGGATTACCTGGATGGCAAGCGCAACGAGTTGGATCAAAGCAATCGCGCGCTGGGCTCTTTGGCTGACGCAGAGGTCAATCGGCGCCGCTTGACTAACTTGGGCACTTTCAGGGCCTATGCCATGGCCTATTTGCATAAGCAAACTGAGCTGCGCCAGGACATGCTGATGCTGGTGCGCATGATGCAGCCCGAGTCCCAAGGCATACCGATAGAGGTTTATTGCTTTTCAGCAAATACGGCCTGGGTCGAGTATGAGCGTATCCAGGGAAACATCTTTGACCACTTGCTGGCAATCCTGCCCGAGATGTCGCTACGCCTGTATCAGGCCCCGGCGGGCAGCGACTTCGTCAACATGCGATAATTTTTCCTTTATAGCGGAGCCATTCAATGAAATTAATTGCGGCAATCATCAAGCCTTTCAAGCTCGACGAAGTACGCGAGGCACTTGCCGATATCGGGGTCAGCGGCCTTACCGTTACGGAAGTCAAAGGTTTCGGCCGTCAAAAAGGCCATACCGAACTGTATCGCGGCGCCGAGTATGTGGTGGATTTCCTGCCTAAAATACGTGTCGAAGTCGTGTTGCCCGCGGCCATGGTCGATACCGCTATCGATGCCATTATCAAGGCTGCCTTTACCGGCAAGATTGGCGACGGAAAAATCTTCGTCACCGCTGTTGAACAGGCGATCCGCATCCGTACAGGGGAAAGCGGTATCGACGCGCTATAGCCGCCCACAAGGCGCTATTCTTTCTTACTGTTTGTCGTTTTTATGTGCGCTTGTCGTTTGTACAAGTGGCACCGAGGTATAGCAATGAAACCATTCAACTGGGACAACCCGTACCGCACCGAGCGTACTCCTCTTTTTGCGCGCAATGTGGTCTCGACATCGCATCCTTTGGCGGCTCAGGCGGGTTTGCGCATGATGCTCAAGGGCGGCAATGCCATTGATGCGGCCATCGCCGCAGCAGCCACCATTGTCCTGGTTGAACCGGTATCTTGTGGATTGGGCGGCGATTGCTTTGCCATCTTGTGGGACGGCAAGCAGTTGCAAGGGCTGAATTCTTCCGGTGTGGCGCCGGCGGCCTGGAATGTCGAATACTTCAAGCGCAAGCACGGCGTTAATGCGCAGGGCTTGGCCAACATGCCTATGCGCGGCTGGGATGCGGTTACGGTTCCTGGCGTCGTCGCAGGTTGGGCCGCACTGCACGAACGCTATGGCAAGTTGCCATTTGAGTCGCTCTTCGAACCGGCTATAGAAATCGCCGAGCGCGGTTTTTCCGTACCTCCCGTTGTACACCGTAAATGGACTGCGGCAGCGGCAGAACTCAAGGATCAGCCCGGTTTTGCGCAGGCGTTCATGCCTGAAGGCCGGGCCCCGCATATCGGCGAGTTGTTTTCGCTGCCTGATGCTGCCCGTACCCTTAAACTGATTGCGCAAAGCAAGGGGCGGGAGTTCTATGAAGGCGAGCTCGCCGAAAAAATAGCCGCATTCAGCAAAGCCTGCGGCGCTGCCATGACGCTCGATGACTTGCGCGGCTATAAGCCCGAGTGGGTCACGCCTATTTCCAAAGACTACCGCGGCTATACGCTGCATGAAATCCCGCCAAACGGGCAGGGCATTGCCGCCTTGATGGCTTTGGGCATTTTGGAGCATTTCGACGTACCCGATCTGCCTGTGGATTCCCTGGAATCGCAGCATTTGCAAATAGAAGCGATGAAGCTGGCATTTGCCGACTTGTATCGCTATGCAGCGGATTCGCGCAGTATGGAAGTGACGCCCGAGCAGATGCTGGACGATGCCTATCTGGCTAGCCGCGCTCGCCTGATAGACCGCAATCGCGCCACCCAGTTCGGCCCAGGGCGTCCGGCTTCAGGTGGTACCATTTATTTGACCGCTGCCGATGAAAGCGGAATGATGGTGTCCTTTATTCAGTCCAACTACATGGGCTTCGGCTCCGGGGTTGTGGTACCAGGCACCGGTATCAGCCTGCAAAACCGCGGATACGGCTTTTCGATGGATCCGGCTTCCCCGAATGTGGTCGAAGGCGGAAAACGGCCATTCCATACTATTATTCCTGGCTTCCTGACGCGCGATGGCGCGCCTGTCATGAGTTTCGGCGTGATGGGCGGAGACATGCAGCCGCAAGGGCATTTGCAGACTGTCGTTCGCATGCTTGATTACGATCAACAGCCGCAGGCGGCTTGCTGCGCACCTCGCTGGAAGCTTAACCGCGACTTTACCCTGGACCTTGAAACCGGCATCAATCACGACGTTGCCGAAGGCTTGCAGGCGAAAGGGCATGTGCTCAAGGCCGTAGATGATCCTTATATGGATTTCGGCGCGGGGCAGTTCATTTGCCGCTTGTCCGACGACCCTGGCCGCGGTTATGTCGCAGCCAGCGATAGCCGCCGCGATGGGCAGGCAGTGGGCTTCTAGCCATTCATTTTCAAACTATGTTGTAAAGGTTGTTCTATGGCATTGCGTGCCACGATTTCCAAGCTTGAACTGCACGTGGCCGATATGGCTCGCGGCTATTATGGCAGCCATAACCTTACCGTTGCGCGGCACCCATCTGAAACAGAAGAGCGCATGATGCTTAGGGTGCTGACGTTTGCCTTGTATGCCAGCGAAGAGTTGTCATTCACGCGGGGGCTCAGCACCACCGAAGAGCCCTCGTTGTGGGAAAAGGATCTTACCGGCACCATCCTGACATGGATAGATCTTGGCCATCCAGATGAGCGACGCATACTGCAGGCCAGCGGCAAGTCAGATAAAGTCGTGGTGCTTTGCTATGGCGGCAATGCCAGCCAGGTTTGGTGGCAGGGCGTACAGGCCGGTGTAGCCCGGGCTCAGAACTTGCACGTACTGGCGGTAAGCCCCGCACAAGTGCAGGCGTTGGCCAGTTTTGCACAACGCAATATGACATTGCACGTCACGATAGAAGAAGGAACTGCTTTGATTTCTTCTGACAACGATAGTGTTTCTGTTGATATTGCGGTGTGGCGTTAACGTTGTTGTGTCGCGTTAAATATTAATAAAATCAACCCATTATCGCTTGGCAATGGTATGATGCCCGCCCTGGGTCGCGTTGAATGCATTTATGTAGATTGCGCTTCCCTAAAGCTCTTTCAAGCTTAAACCCTGGTCATGGGCTGATTTAGCAGCCAGGGGCCAAAAGTCAGGCAAGAAGCATTCAGCAACCAGCAAGGGCTGGCCGTGGCGCCAGAACACCGAGCATCGCGCCAGCAAGTAATGCGCCGGTGGGCATTGCGGGCCAAGCAGGCGGTGCGCCGACCTGTACAAAGGGTGCTGGTCGTTCAAGCGGCAGGAAAAAAAACGTGATCGGGTAATTTGCGAGTCGTGGTAAAGCATGTCGGCAAGTGGCCGGGTGCGCAGGCGCCGCATGCCTTGCCACAAGCTGTGCGATGCCGCCAATGGCGTAAAGCTGCGGGCGAACACGCTGTTTGTGCCGTTGACCGACATAATGACTTCACGTATCCATACCGGCGAGCGTGAGTTGCGGTTAAGCATCCATGCTTCGGACGGATGCAGGCCTTGGGCTTGTTCGCGTACGACCTGCAGTTGCACGTTGCCGACGTTGCGCAGCCCCGTAGTCAGGGCTCCGGGTCGACACAGCCAATATTTTTGTTGCCGGCTAAATGATGGTGCTGGCGATGCCAGCCAGTCGCTGTAGTGAGGCGGGAAGAGTTCCATAAACCATATTATCGCCAAAGTCATAAAATACTGCTCATGGAAAAAATACGAATTTCAAAATTAATGGCCGAACGCGGTCTATGTTCGCGCCGCGAGGCCGACACCTATATCGAGCGCGGCTGGGTACGGGTCGATGGCGTGGTGATTTCGGAGCTGGGCAGCAAGGCTTGGCCGGACCAGAAAATCACGCTGGAAAAACAGGCCCAGCGCCGCCAAACTGCGCGCGTAACCATACTGCTGAACAAGCCGGTAGGTTATGTATCGGGGCAGGCAGAGCAGGGCTATCGTCCTGCGGTTTCCTTGATTACGGCGGCTACGCGTTATCGTGTCGATAAGTCGCCTTTGCGTTTCGAGCCTAATCATTTGCGTGGCTTGGCTCCGGCCGGGCGGCTTGATATCGATTCGCAGGGTTTGCTGGTGCTGACTCAGGATGGCCGTATCGCAAGGCAACTGATCAACGAGGATTCCGAGATTGAAAAGGAATATCTTGTGCGGGTGCAAGGCAAGATAGGCAGCGGCGGCTTGGCGCAGCTTAATCATGGCTTGTCGCTGGATGGTCAGCAGTTGCGTCCGGCTCATGTCACTTGGCAGAATGAGGATCAGTTGCGGTTTATTCTGCAGGAAGGCAAGAAGCGCCAGATCCGTCGTATGTGCGATCAGGTGGGCCTGAAAGTGATAGGTCTGAAGCGGGTGCGTATGGGCCGTATTGTGCTGGGCGATTTGCCGCCTGGGCAGTGGCGTTATTTGAAGGATGCCGAGCAGTTTCTGTAGAACTGAAACCGGAGACGGGTGCTATGAACGTTCCCGTAACTTTCAACCCGCAGGGCTGCTGCGCTTCATGCTCAGTAGTTCTCCCAGACGACAGGTGCAACCATGGCCAAAATAATCCACACGATGATTCGCGTTCATGACCTCGAGCGCGCGCTTAAATTCTACGCTGACGCCTTGGAACTTGCGGTAAGCCATCGACTTGACTTCCCAGATTTTTCGCTCGTTTACCTACGCAATGATCAGAACGACTTTGAAATTGAACTGACCTGGAACAAGGGTAGGGAAGAGCCTTATTCGCACGGCGATGGCTATGGCCATATCGCCGTGGCTGTTGAGAATCTGGACGACGAGCATCAGCGAATGACAGCCGTTGGCATCAACCCAACGCCCATCAAGGAATTCAAGCGTGGTGACGAAATGCTCGCGCGCTTTTTCTTCATCCAGGACCCGGACGGCTACAAGATCGAAGTGTTGCAGCGCGCAGGCCATTACGTCTGACGCTGGCATTCAGTGGTTTGGCCATGAAAGCGATCACTTTCCGTACTGCATCAGGCGTCGGCCGACAGATGTTCGAATGGGCTCTATCGGAGTTCAGGTCGCGCGACTGCAAGATTGTCCAGCTGACAACGGACAAGAGTCGACCAGACGCACATCGGTTCTATGAGAGGCTTGGTTTCGTCGCAAGCCACGAAGGCTACAAGCTCGTGTTGTAAGCTTCATAGCAGGGGTTGGACTTTTGCTAGATTCAGCGCCAAGTTTGCTGGTTGTCAGAAGGGCGGGATTCGGTTGAAATCGCAGTCAAAAGCAGCCATTCAGATGCGTCTACCAGAGCAAGGGAGAGTCAAGCCCGAAAACGTCCTTACGT
>DATJCP010000492.1:0-5370 GCA_035514715.1 Candidimonas sp. | reverse complement strand
ACCCAGGCCTTTGCCGCGTTTCTCGATATAGCGGCTGATATGGTCAGCCGCTTGTTGTGTAAGCGTAATTCCCATGATTAGTCCTGGTGCTTTTCCTTGTAGTTCTGGACCGCTGCCTTGATAGCGTCTTCGGCCAGAATGGAACAGTGGATTTTTACCGGCGGCAAGGCCAGTTCTTCGGCAATTTGCGTGTTGCGGATATCCATGGCTTGATCCAGCGTCTTGCCTTTAACCCATTCAGTTACCAGCGAACTGGACGCAATGGCCGAACCGCAGCCGTAAGTCTTGAACCGTGCATCTTCGATGATACCCGATTCATTGACCTTGATCTGCAGCTTCATCACGTCACCACAGGCGGGAGCCCCTACCATGCCAGTACCCACACTGGTATCGGATTTATCGAATGCACCGACATTGCGCGGATTTTCGTAGTGGTCGAGTACTTTATCGCTATAAGCCATAGTTGGTAGATCCTTTACTTTAGTGTGCGGCCCATTGAACCGAGTTCAAATCGATGCCTTCCTGGGCCATTTCCCACAGAGGCGACATATCGCGCAGCTTGGCCACGCGCCGGGCAAGTAGATCGACGGCGAAGTCGACATCTTCCTGCGTAGTGAAGCGGCCCAGCGTGAAGCGGATGGAGCTGTGCGCGAGCTCGTCGTTGCGGCCCAGAGCGCGCAATACATACGAGGGCTCAAGGCTGGCCGATGTGCAAGCCGAACCGCTGGAAACGGCAAGTTCTTTGATCGCCATGATCAGCGACTCGCCTTCAACGTAATTGAAACTGACGTTCAGATTGTGCGCCACGCGTTGCGCGACATCACCATTCAGATAGACCTCTTCTATTTTGGAAAGGCCGTCCCAAAGACGATCGCGCAGCATGCGGATACGTTCGTTTTCAGTTTCCATTTCAAGGCGGGCCAGGCGGAATGCTTCGCCCATGCCGACAATTTGATGGGTAGCCAAGGTGCCTGAGCGAAAGCCGCGCTCGTGCCCGCCGCCATGCATTTGCGCTTCAAGGCGTATACGCGGCTTGCGGCGCACGTACAAAGCGCCTATCCCCTTGGGGCCATAAGTTTTATGCGCGGAAAACGACATCAGGTCGACCTTGAGCGCTTGCAGGTCGATAACGACTTTGCCGGTAGCCTGGGCCGCATCAACATGAAACACAATGCCCTTTTCGCGGCAGATTTCACCCATGGTGGCAATATCTTGTATGACGCCGATTTCGTTATTGACGAACATGACAGACGCCAAAACCGTATCAGGACGCAACGCCGCCTTGAAAGCGTCAATATCCAGCAGACCGGTATCCTTGACATCGAGGTAGGTCAGTTCGAACCCCTGACGCTCTAGTTCACGACAGGTATCCAGCACCGCCTTGTGTTCGGTTTTAACCGTGACGATATGCTTGCCACGACCTGAATAAAAGCTGGCCGCCCCTTTCAAGGCAAGGTTGTTGGATTCGGTTGCGCCGGAAGTCCATACGATTTCGCGGGGGTCGGCATTGACCAGCTTGGCCACTTCGGCGCGAGCCTGCTCGACGGCCTCTTCGGCGTCCCAGCCATACGCATGACTGCGCGAAGCCGGATTGCCGAACTGTTCGTACAGCCACGGAACCATTTTTTCGACTACTCGGGGATCTACAGGTGTTGTAGCGGAATAATCGAAATACACAGGACGTAATGACATCAAAAAAACTCCTAAAATCTTTATGCCGATGCAGCAGACTTAATCAACACATCGGGAGACCGGTTCAGCCGCACCTCTGCCTGAGCCTGGGTCGCTTCGTGAAGCAAACGCATGCGTTGCTGATCTACCAGGTCTTGCAACGAAACGGAATCCAGGTAGTCCACCATTTTACGATTAAGCGTGGACCACAGTTCGTGGGTCATGCATTTACCCGTATTACCATTGCGGCCAATATTGCAATCTTCCTTGCCGCCGCAACTAGTGGCATCCAAGGGCTCGTCTACCGCAAAAATAATATCGGCCACCGTTATGTTACGGGCCAGGCGCGCTAGCGAATAACCGCCCCCTGGGCCGCGAATACTATCGACCAGCTCGTGGCGGCGCAGCTTACCGAACAGTTGCTCAAGGTAAGACAGCGAAATATTCTGGCGATCGCTAATTGCTGCCAGGGTGACGGGACCGCTTTGTTGCCGCAACGCCAAATCAATCATGGCGGTCACCGCAAAACGCCCTTTAGTCGTTAAACGCATGGTGGTTTCCTTGCCAAAGCCTGATGCTGAAAAGTGAGATTGGTCGGCGACTTTATATCCGACCAATTGAGTCAAGTATAACAAATTCCCGACTAAATCAGTATGGTAATTGGGCCATACGCAATCAAACTTGCTGCATACAACTGACGCAGGCCATGGCAATACGAAAAAAACCGTGCAGCGTGCACGGTTCAAGTTATAGGGGCAATACGGCGGCTTAGGCTGCCTGGTACTGGGTGGCCCGCTTACGAACCAATTCCATGACACCTTGACAGGCGTCTTCCAGGTAGTCGAGCACCTTGTTGAAGCCTTCCGGACCACCATAATAAGGATCGGGAACCGTTGCTTCTTCGAACTCGTTTGCGAAGCGCATCAGTAGCATTAATTTGTGCTGGTATACTTTAGGACATTGCTGTTGCAAGGCCGACAGGTTTTCCCAGTCCATTGCCAGGATAAGATCGTAATCCCGGAAGTCGTCGGCAGTAATTTGCCGCGCCACGCAATGGGCCAATTCGTAGCCGCGTTTACGCGCAGCTGCCTGGGCGCGGGCATCGGGCGCCTCGCCAATATGAAAGCTGTGGGTGCCAGCCGAATCGACGCCCACAACCTCAGAGAGCCCCGCTTCGTCGATTAGACGGCGGAAAACACCCTCTGCGCTGGGTGAGCGACAGATATTACCCATGCAAACGAAAAGTACCTTAGTCATCATAGGCAAGAGTGTGAGGGAAAACCCGCAATAAGGCAAGAGTTTTTGCAAGCCTATATTCGATAATCACACGCATTGACAAAAGCAAAAATTCAAGCAAGACAAGACCTTACCAGCAACCGATTACACCCGCCGCCGCCGTGAAAGACGGCGCAAAAGCCGCTGAATAGCTAATATTCATGCAGCGCAGCATGCTTATACTCAAGCCGAAAAAATACCCGCCACCCGCAAGCAGCGCCAGATGAATAATTTAGGGCCACCCAGGCATGACTGCCGAAGATATGGCGTATTACGGTAAGAAATCAGACATTGTTGGAATTTTCCAACAATATCGCGTCAGTAAACCGACAATTAACCTGCTTGCAATATTCACGCCCAATCAGGAAAACAAAGCTTTCTGCTTTAAACGATTCAAGGCGTCGCGCGCCGCAGCAGCCTGCTCGAACTCCAGATTCTTGGCGTGATCCATCATCAGTTTTTCCAAGCGCCGGATTTCCTTGGCCAAGGATTTATCATCGTGCAAGACATCTGGCGAAATATCGTCTGCCGCTGATTTCTCTACCGGCGTCACCAGGACACCATCAATCATTTCCCTTACGGCTTTGCTGACCCCACGCGCCGTAATGCCATGCAGCTTGTTAAATTCCAGCTGCTTGTGCCGGCGCCTCTCCGTTTCCCCCATGGCGCGATGCATGGAATCGGTAATACGGTCTGCATACAAAATAGCGCGGCCATTAAGGTTACGCGCCGCACGACCTATGGTCTGGATCAGGCTGCGCTCGGAACGCAGGAAACCTTCCTTATCGGCATCCAGGATAGCTACAAGAGAAACTTCGGGGATATCCAACCCTTCTCGTAAAAGGTTGATACCCACCAGAACATCGAACACACCCAATCGCAAATCACGGATGATCTCGACTCGCTCTACAGTATCGATATCGGAATGCAGATAGCGTACCTTCAGCCCGCTTTCGCTCAGGTAATCCGTAAGATCTTCCGACATGCGCTTGGTCAAGGTCGTAACCAGTACACGTTCCTGGACGGCTATGCGTTTTTTGATTTCGCCCAACAAGTCGTCAACCTGCGTCATTGCTGGGCGAACTTCGATTTCGGGATCCACCAGGCCCGTGGGCCGCACGACTTGTTCTACAACATTATCGGCGTGTTCTTTCTCGTAGTTGGACGGTGTGGCAGACACGAACACACACTGGCGCATGCGCTGCTCAAACTCTTCCAGCTTCAAAGGACGGTTATCGATGGCTGAAGGCAGGCGAAAACCGAACTGCACCAATGTGGACTTGCGCGAACGGTCGCCTAGGTACATGGCGCTAAGCTGGCCCATCGTAACGTGGCTTTCATCGATGAACATCAGTGCATCGGCAGGCAGGTAATCAATCAGTGTAGGCGGAGGATCGCCTGGCGCTGCGCCGGATAGATGGCGAGAATAGTTTTCAATGCCTTTGCAAAAGCCCAATTCCTGCAGCATTTCCAGGTCGAAACGGGTACGCTGCTCTAGGCGTTGAGCCTCGACCAGCTTGCCATCGGACACCAGGAAAGCCAGCCTTTCGCGCAATTCAACTTTGATAGTTTCAATGGCCCGCAGAACAGTTTCGCGCGGCGTTACGTAATGCGAACTGGGGAACACGGTAAAGCGCGGTATCTTTTGTCGTATCTTGCCAGTAAGCGGATCGAACATTTCCAGCGACTCGACCTCGTCATCGAACAAGGTAATGCGCAAGGCGAGTTCGGCGTGCTCGGCGGGGAACACATCAATGATTTCGCCACGCGCCCTGAAGGTGCCCCGGACGAACTCGACATCATTGCGCTCGTACTGCATGGCAACCAGGCGGCCCAGCAATTCCTGGCGGCCGATACGATCGCCAGCGCGCAGCATAAGCACCATGGCATGATAATCGCCTGGATTACCTATACCGTATATGCAGGACACCGTGCCGACAATAATCGTGTCGCGCCTTTCCAGCAGGCTTTTAGTGGCCGACAGGCGCATTTGTTCGATATGCTCATTGATGGACGAATCCTTTTCAATAAACAGATCGCGCGCGGCGACATAGGCTTCCGGCTGGTAATAATCGTAATACGAGACGAAATACTCGACGGCGTTGTTGGGAAAGAAATCCCGCATCTCGGCGTAAAGCTGGGCCGCCAGCGTTTTATTGGGCGCCAGCACTATGGCCGGGCGCCCCGTGCGGGCGATAACGTTGGCCATGGTATAGGTTTTACCGGACCCCGTTACCCCCAGCAGCGTCTGGAACATCAGACCGTCATCCAGGCCCTCGACAAGCGCATCGATTGCCGCAGGCTGGTCGCCAGCCGGCGGATACGGCTGGTAAAGCTGAAACGGACTGTTCGCGTATTCGATGAAACCGGGCGCAGGAGCGTTCATACTAGACACATTTAGGGTAAACCCCTTATTATCACACT
>DATJCP010000491.1:0-2055 GCA_035514715.1 Candidimonas sp. | reverse complement strand
GCGCTTAAGCCTTGCTCCATCATTGTGAAGACAGAGAAGTCCAGGTCTGATGCCGGCGTCATTTGCCAGCTATTGCCGTTGTTTTCCAGTTCCAGCCCCGAGCGGTGTAAGACGTTGCCGTTAGGTAGCAGTGTCCAAATGTTGGTTTGGACTGATAGTTCTTTCTCCAAGGCTCTTCTCGCGTGTGATGACAAGTAAGGGGTGGGCTTGTCGATTAAAAAATCACCGCCTCTAAGTTCACAGCAGTGACCAAAGCTATATGCTGTGGGTGCATGGATAGGCGCTTGAGCATGACTTAATGCAGTTTAATCAGTTTTTTGCATATTTCAACGACAAATAATGTTAATTATTCGGGTTTGTTGGGTGTTTGAGACACATGTAATTACTTATTGACTCGCATTGCCTTAGCGGTTTTAGTGTTAACCCTTAGGACATCAAGGGGGACTTTAGCATAGAGGAAAGGGCGCCTGCAGGGCCTCATCTGGATTTGTTGTAGCATTGGGAAAAAACTTAAAATAAATTCAAAAGAGGGGACGCCATGACTACAGCATTTATGCAAGCCGTTGACTTGCGCAGTGCCGACGCACGAGCTTCCGGCGTGTTGCAGCCCATCAAGACTGAACAAACCGAGATCCAGGAGCAGGGGCTTACATTTATTGTGCGCTGGGCTTCGTGGTTGTCAGCCAAAGACGCTGCCAAGGCAGCGATGCCAGGCGGGCCTCGCGATCCTGATTTCAATCCGTTTTTGGCACCCGAGCCTGCCCTTACGGTGGGACCTATCGGCGACCGCCACGTCGCAATACTGAATAAGTTTCCTGTGTGCGATCGCCACCTGGTGTTGGCGCGGCGGCAATTTGAAGAGCAACTGGCGCCCCTGATACTGGACGATTTCACAGCGCTTTCGCTGATCATGTCCGAATCAGGCGGTTTGGGTTTTTATAATGGCGGAGCTGACGCGGGTGCCAGCCAGCGGCATAAGCACGTGCAATGGATACCTACCGCTAAAGGCAATTCCAGCTTACGTTTTTTTGTATCGGGATTGCCTGGCGGATTGCCTGAGCAGGCTGTGGCGGTTCATCCCAGGCTGCCTATCAAGCACGTTTTTGTACGTGCGCGATGCGGGCTGGGTACGGCTGTACATGCATCGGCCCAAAGCTTATATCAGGCTTTGGGCCTGGCTTGCCGCACGCTGGGGTTGATGCCCGACGAAAACGGCTTGCTGCCGTCATTCAATATGCTGGTCGATAACGGCTGGTTGCTGGTGGTGCCGCGCCGCTGCGAACACGTGCATGATGTGTCTGTCAATGCGCTGTCTTACGGAGGCACGTTGTATGTACGCTATCCGGAGCAAGTCGAAATCATACGCCGGGATGGGCCGTTGGCTGTATTGGTGCAGGCGGCTTATTCTTGAACGGTCCGGGTATATCAATCATAGAGCCATAGCTTGATGCCTTGCCTGATGGAGACGACATTGAAGAAGACAGTTCTCAAATCATTATTGGCTATGTCGGCAGCCTTGCTGGTCTCGACGGCTTCGGCCGCCGATTTCCCTGACTATCCCATGACTTGGGTGGTGCCCTACAGCGCAGGAGGAACTACGGATTTGATGGCCAGGCACCTCGCTTCTGAAATGGGCAAGGTACTGAAACAAACCATAGTTGTGACCAATCAGCCTGGGTCGGCTAGCATTACCGGGGCAACGACAGTTGCACGTTCAGCCCCCGACGGCTATGTGTTCGGGACGGTAGATTCCGGCACCCTGGCGTTCAATCCGGCTTTGTATTCCAGTTTGCCTTATGACGCCAAGAAGGATTTTTCCTTCATCGGCGGGCTGGGGAAAATGCCTTTGCTTCTTGTCGTCAGCCCATCATTTCCGGCCAGGAATTTCAATGAACTCATGAGTCTCGTTCGTAAGATGCCGGGCAATATTACCTTTGCTTCTTCGGGCAATGGTTCTCCCTTGCATGTGGCGCTTGAGTTGTTCAAGCAGAAAGAGGGAGTCAGTCTGGGGCATATGCCTTATAAGGGCTCGGCGCCCGCACTGCAGGGCTTAAT
>DATJCP010000490.1:0-3658 GCA_035514715.1 Candidimonas sp. | reverse complement strand
CGGCCCAGCTTGTGCCAATGCCGCCCGCCAAAATAAGCGTGCAACACCATGTGGACAGCAGCCGGATGACTTTCAAGATAGATCTGCGTAGTGAAGTGCAGTGATTCTATTCTTTTTTTATCCGGCTGGCATGAGCTTTTTAGCGGGTGCTATTCAACTTACGTCTTGCTGAACAAGGACTCCATTTCACGGCGCACTTTGTAGGCGGAGGTGTTGGTATCAATAGCGACGTCGTCCCATACCACGCACTGCCCCTTTTTTACCGGACGCAATAACTTGACGTTATGCGCCAGGCCTAGGGGCAAGCCACCGAGTTTTGTGGATTTTTCAGCAGGCAACAGTTTGCCCCACACGGTATAGCCGCCCTCGCCGTCCAGTATTTCGCCTGGCTGCAAATCGCGCTTGGCTGTGGCGACGACATCGGCCACCCAGCCCGAGGCTACCCCTGTGGCTTCGCCGCGCAAGGCTACTGAAGCGACCGACATGCCGACCTCCAGGCCGATGAGATGCCAACGCTTGTAGAGCGTGAAGTAGCGCCCGCTGGGGTCGGTATGGGCGTTGTATTCTTCAAAGCAATTCTTGATGTAGTCGGTTTCGGCCTCTACCGTCACCCAAACGCCCATGCGGATATCGTAGGGAATACGGCGGCCGTCGGCTTCCAGCGACGACACGACTTCCACCATGCCTTTACGCTCAAGTACGCCGCCTTCGCTAATCGGGCGGGTGACAAATGGGATGTCTTCGACACTGGCGGGCGGATACAGCAAGCCATTGGAAGGCACGCCCAGGCCTGTAGCGTTGGCTACCGCGCAGCTTTCTATCGAAGGCTTGGAACCATCCAGAAAGCTATTGAACATTTTAGGATTAAGACCGCCCCGCTCGGCTTGTTCGGGGGTGAGGCCGTAATTTCCCCATACGGTTAATGGGGTAGATTCGGAAAAATGAGGCAGCCATTTATGGCCGCGGCCGGCCGCAACCACCGGAAACCCGCAAGTACGCGCCCAATCGACCAAGTCGCAAATAAGCGCGGGCTGATCCCCAAAAGCCATGGAATAAACGACACCGGCCTGTGCCGCCTTGCGCCCTAGCAACGGACCGCAGAAGGCATCGGCCTCGACGGTGACATTGACGACATGCTTGCCATGGGCAAAGGCTTCCAGGCAATGCTCAACTGCGGCTACCGGATTGCCCGTGCATTCTACGATGACATCGATTTCGGGCAGGCTGACCAGCGCTTTCCAGTCATCGGTAATCCAGGTGGCGCCGGTGCTAAGCGCAGCTTGCGCCGATTCGGCTTGAGACTGTTCCGCACGCCAGCCTACCCGGGCCAGATTGGCTCGTGCAGCATCGGGGGCAAGGTCGGCAATGCCGACCAGGTGCACGCCAGGTGTGCGCGGGATTTGCGCCAAATACATGGAACCGAACTTCCCCGCGCCGATCAGGCCTATTCGTATTGGGTTATTGGTTGCTGCGCGTTGTTCCAGTTGTTTGTAAAGGCTCATGTAGTCTCCGTTCCAAGGGTTATTTGGTTTTTTTTGATAAAGGTGCTGTGAAGTTTACTGTTGGTTCTATGGCGCCCGCCCAGCTAAGCGTATAGGCGGGGCCGCGGCGCACATTGCCCACCAGCGCGGGGCGAAAGCTTGCCAGGTTGGTACCGCCGGAATGCCTGACACTGGGGTACACAATACCCATAGAACCCCCTTCAAGCAGTTGTTGCGCCAGTTTCTGAGAAGTTACGTAGCTGACAGGGTCCAGGCAGGCTTTGAAGCCAGTGGCATTGCGCAAGTCGTGGAATTCGGCGCTGAAATCGGCCAGCAATGCCTGGTAGCTGACTGTGTCGTGGAAATAATCGATTTCGGTGTATTCCACGATTTTGTGGAAGATGATCTCGGCAAGCGCAGTCTCGGGTTCGAAGGCGCAATACCATGCGCCGCGTTCACCCGTATTGAAGCGGCTGCCTTCGGGACGCGGATAGGTATAGGCGGCGTTGATCATGCGGAAATTGGGAACGCCGAAGACCAGTTCATCAATGCCTATACCGGCCATGGCGCCCCTTTCGGCGGCCAGGCGCTGATTGGTGGCGTTATCCAGGTCGAACAGGTCTTTCAGGTGAGATGCATCGTTTGCCAAGGGGGCCAGGACAGAATCTTCCTGGTCCACAAAGCGCGAAGGCAGCAAGCGCCAAGTGTCTAGCTGGCGAACCAGGCTTACTGGCGGCGTGTGCATTACATCCCGCCGCGGCGGGCATCCAGCAATGCCCGTACGGTTTGCATGGCAAGTAGACCGCCTTCCTGCATATAGCGCAATGGGGTCTTGCCGCCGAAAATGACATTACGGTTAGGCAGGCTTACCCACTGATCGGCAAGATCGTCGCCATAAAGAATATGCAGGGCTTTGTAGATACCCAGAAGATAGGAAATGCGCGTAATGCGGTCTACCTCAAGCACGCGGCCAGGCTTTTTTTTCCATTCGTAGAAAGCGCTGCTGGAAATGCCGCCGAGCAAGATGCAGGCATCTTCATCACGTAATTTCCAGGCCTGGGCAAGCTTGAAGAAGCCTTGCAAGGCCGATTTGGACAAGCGTTCGCGTTCGGCCTTATCGTTAAGGTCGATGACGGGGGCCGGTTCAAACCGGCTGGATGGGTACGCATAGGCCAGGCTCATGATTTTCTCCTGTTATGGGTATTTTATTCTCCATTTATGGAGTTAACAAGAGGCAGCCTTAGTGCGTGGACAGCAGAATGACTCCGACGATGATAACGACGCATCCCAGCCACCGCACAGGCGACACCTTTTCCTTCAATAGGAAGAAACCGGCAAAGGTAGCCATCATCATGGACATTTCGCGTAATGGCGCTATAACACTGACATCGGCCCCCTGCTGCAGAGCGTACAAGACAAGGATGTAGGCCATGGGTGACAACACCCCCACTGCCAGCGCCAGCCCCCACTTGCCACGCATTTGCTCCATCATGTGGGTACGGCGCACCCATGTGCTGGGGGCCAGCAGCAGCGTACCGCCCAATGCGGAAAGCCAGTCCAGCATGACAGGCGCAACCAGCAGAACCTTGACGCTGTACGCGTCGCTAAGGCTGTAGGCGGCAATGAACAAGCCTATCAACAGGCCCCAGCGTATGCCTATCCATGCCTGGGGCTGGGCAAACTGGCGCCAATTTCCTTGGGTGGCAATCAGTAATATGCCGACGACTACGCCGCAAATTCCCAGTACGCCCAGTGTTGACGGGACTTCGGCCAGCCACAGGAAGGCGCCGGTACTGGCCAGCAGTGGGCCTGTACCTCGGGCAATGGGATACACCACGGAAAGATCGGCCACGTTGTAGCCGCGCAGCAGGCAGATGCTGTAGCCCAGGTGCAGTGCGCTGGATAATGCGATGAATCCGGCGACGGGCCAGCTCCAGGCCATGCCGTCATTCCACAAAATGTAGATGACCCAAGGCGCATACACAATGGTGGAGAAAAGCCGGTAGGCAAACACGAACGATGCGCCTGCGCCGGCTGCCCGCTTGGAAATCAGGTTCCAGGTGGCGTGAAGCCCGGCCGCAATGACGACCAGTAGAAATATCTGTAGCGTCATTGCTGCAACGTGATCATGGGCGGCTGGCCAGGTTTAGAGGATTTCTTCCACGACAGTGGCCGGC
>DATJCP010000489.1:0-3771 GCA_035514715.1 Candidimonas sp. | reverse complement strand
GACGGCTGTATGCGCACCACACCCAGGTCCAGCCATCGCGTAGCCCCTTTACTGGTCTCTCCGAAAAACTCCACGCCCAGCAACAACATTACACCGATGGCATAAAAATAAGGCGCCAGGCGCATCAATACCGGAGGAGGTGTCATGGCCGCCAACCACATGCACACAAAAGCAATGAGGAAATTGCGCAACTGATCGGCAAAGCGCCAATCAGTGCCACCCACGGCAGAATGCATGACAGTCATGCCCAGCACTGCCATCAAGACCACAAGCGCCAGTAACGGCCAATCAAACGCCGTAGCGGCCTTGTACGCCCAACGCATAATGCGCTTCATTGGGGATCCTCTAATTGAACTCGCAAACGGGGCTTGGCCGGCGCGGCTACAGGATCGACGGCATCGTCATCGTCCTGCTCGGGCAGATCCTCAGGACGAACCAGCGCATCCATGGACTCGCCAGTAGCCCCCTCTTCGGTCGCATCAGCCGCATTTTCCTCTGCCGCGCTTTCATCAACAAGACCAGGATGACGATCATTGGCCAGACGCTCTGGCGAAAGCCAGTAATCGAAAACAGTACGCGCCACTGGAGCGGCCACAGTTGCCCCCCAGCCGCCATTCTCAACAATCAACGCCACGGCAATCTGCGGATCCTCCATGGGTGCATAAGCCATGAATAAGGCGTGATCCCGCAATCGCTCGCTAATGGCGCCCGAATTATATTTCGCGCCTTTCAGGCTATACACCTGCGCTGTACCGGTTTTACCGGCTGCCTGGTAGGAGGCTCCGGCAAACGCCCTGCGCGCCGTTCCCTTGCGCATGACATCTACCATCGCGCGCCGAATCACATCCAGGTTCTCGGGTTTAAGCGGTATGGTGTAAGACGGTTTGGTTACCGTCCGGACCGCCTGTCCACTCTGCGGATTTTCAACCAGGCTCACCAGATGCGGCTTCATGTAGGTGCCGTTATTGGCCAGCACGGCGGTAGCCTGTGCCAGTTGCAGCAGGGTAAAAGAGTTATACCCCTGCCCGACAGCCACCGAAACCGTTTCTCCCGCGTACCAGCGCTGTTGCGCAGGCTTCTTGTAAGCTTGACGCTTCCATTCGGTGGAAGGCAATACGCCGCGACGCTCACCTTCCAGGTCAATGCCTGTTATCTGCCCGAATCCAAACTGCTTGCTGAAATCGTGCAAGGCATTGACGCCAATTTCAGGCCCTAACGAGAAAAAATACGTGTCGGACGACACTACAATCGCACGATGCATATCGGTAGGGCCATAGACGGCCCCGCCGGCATTGCGGAAGCGCTGCCCACCAAATTCGAAATAGCCCGGATCCCCTATGCGCTGCGTTGCCGTGCGCTTACCCAACTCAAGCGCAGCGAGGCCGACAAAAGGTTTGTAGGTGGAGCCTATGGGATAGGTACCGTACAGCGGCCGGTTGATCAAAGGATGGTCTGGCGACTCGTTCAATTTGCGCCAGCTTTCGACATCGATGCCGTCGATAAAAAGATTCGGGTCAAAGGAAGGCGCCGACACAAACGCCAGCACGTCGCCAGTCTTGGGTTCGATGGCAACCAGCGCACCCCGCCGGCCTTCGAACAGCTTTTCCGCCTCTTTTTGCAAACCGATATCAATCGACAACACCAGATTGGAGCCGGGTATTGGGTCGATACGGCTCAAGGTACGCACCGGGCGCCCCGATGCGGTTACCTCAACCTCTTCGATTCCTGTGCGGCCATGCAGCGCTTCTTCCCAGGTCTTTTCTATACCCTTCTTGCCTATGATATTGCTGCCGCGGTAATTGCCTAGCTGACCTTCTTCCTCAAGCCTGGCAAGATCGCTCTCGGCAATCCGGCCTACATACCCCAGCACGTGGGCTGCCGATTCGCCCTCGGGGTACTCTCGCACCCAACGCGCGCTTAACTCGACACCGGGAAACTTGTAGGCATGCGCCGCAAACCACGAGGCTTCGGTGCCATTCAGGTTATTTCGCAACAACACAGGCGTATAACGGCCGTTCTGGCTTAATTGCTGAAAAAACCGGCGGCGATCCGACTGGCTTAAATAGACCAGTTCCCCTAGCGAATCCAGCATTTCTTTGATGTTGGCGCCGACATTGGCCGGTATCACCGAAAGCGTATAGTCGCGATAGTTCCTGGCAAGCACCACGCCATTACGGTCGACGATCTCGCCCCGCCGGGGAGGAATGGGAACAACCGCTATCCGGTTTTGGTCGGCGCGGGCCGCCAAACCTTCATAGCGAACCACTTGCAAATACCACAGGCGACCAACCAAGGCCAAGAAAAACAGCAAGGCCAGGATGCCGGCCGCCCAGGCTCGTATGACAATGCGCCGTTTCTGGTTATGGGTGGTTTTCTTGAACTCGAACATAAGTGATCAGTGCCGGTGTAACCGCCGCTACACCGAACCCGACTCGGTTTCATCGAGACGACGTTGCGGCATATGCAGCAACACATCCGCAAGCGGCCACAACGCAACCGTAAACAGCGCCGACCACAGCCATTGCCAGCCAGTCCACTCACCGGCAAGCCATGCATGAGTCAAGCGCGCCACCGCTTCGGCCAGTACAAAGACGGGAATCATGTGTATGGCCTGGATAATAGGATTAAAACGTTGCAGCCTGCGGCTGAGCAATAATGCGCCATAGGCGACCAGGGTATAGGTCAAGGCCTGTTCGCCCAGCAAGCCCCCATCATGGACATCCATGAACAAGCCGAAACAGAAAGCCGCCAGCATATTGACGCGATGCGGCTCGTTCATGCACCAGAACGCAATGACCAGCAGCAATAGATCAGGCGCCGGCTGCCACAGACGCCACGGCAAGAGCGAAATCAACCAGACCAGCAAGAGCGTGAACCAGATGAACAGCGGCCCCGACGGGCGCTTGAACGGCGAGCTATCAATGGGCTGCAGCGAACTCAGCGAGGAGTGCCGGCGCCCCGCTATCGGGGTATTATTGACCGGCTTGCGAACCATTCTTGGCACTCTCTTGGTTAGATTCCGAAGCCGAAACATCGACACGCAGCACCAGAAAATGGCGGTGCCTTTCGGGGTGGGACAGCGGCTCGGCAATCGCCAGGGCGAACCCTGACGCCGCATCGCGCTCGACGCGGTCTACCTTGGCGACTGACAGGCCTGCCGGGAACAAACCGCCAATACCGCTGGTAACCAGCGTATCGCCAGGCTCAAGGTCGACATTGGCTGTCAGGTAACGGACCTCGACTTTCCCAGAGACGTTACCACCAAACGCTATCAGACGCAGCCCATTGCGCAGCACCTGGACCGGAATGGACACCTTGTCATCGGTAAGCAAGGCGGCCTCGGACGTAAAAGGCGTGACCCGCACTATTTGCCCAACCACACCGCCCTCATCGATGACCGGCATGCCCGGAAGAATGCCGCTGGACGACCCCTTGTTGAATACAAGATGATGCGAAAACGCATTGGGAGGCTCGTAGAAAACCTCAACGGCCACAGACGGTTGGATCACGGCGTCCGCAACATTCAGCAAACGCCGCAACTGCTCGTTTTCAGCCGCCAACTGCGCCGCATGGGTGGATATTTGGGCTAATTCAATGCGCTGCTGTTGCAACGCTTCTTTTTCGGTACGGGCCAGCGCCGCGGCATCGGCCCAATTATTGACGTACTCGACGGCATCGCGCGGTGCGAGCATCAGCCGCTGAAAGGGATACAAAACGACTGAAATAGCTTGCCGCGCCGGATCCAGAACTCGCCACCGGGAATCGACAACC
>DATJCP010000488.1:0-3277 GCA_035514715.1 Candidimonas sp. | reverse complement strand
GAGCTTTTCACACAACCCCATGGAGACGGCGCGATACATCACCACCTCGTCCAGGAACATAAGATCCATTCGAGGCCGGTGTTTGTATGCCTTTGCCTGGATCAAGATACCTGCCGAAGTGCCAGGCACCACAACAACCTTGACGTTATTGGCTCGCTCAAAGGGCGGGAACACGTGCTGGCTAAAGGCGCGCTCCATCTCGCCGCCGTTCATGCCGACATGCAAGGCTACCTGAGCGGTAGCCAAATTCACGCTTGCGGCCGCCAGTAGCAAAGCAGTGCTTATTCCAAGCTTGAACGCTATTGATGCATGCTTGATTCTGAAGCCCATGCAGCCCTTTTAATCAAAAATAATTGAATGCAACACATATTGCCTGGAAGGCCTGTCTGACGACTCATTTCAGAATAACCAAACATACATGTATTTTCGTTAGGTTACCATCAGTTTCATTGATGATGCGGTGCAACTGACTCTGCTATCCACGGCATCGACTTGGCTTGCGTGGTAAAACTTCAAACATAAAAAACAACACATAACACCTCTCACGGAGACAAAGGAAAAGAACATGTCCAGCGCCACACCCACCCCTTATCGCTATCCAAATCCTAAAGAAGCACTACCCGAAATCGTCGTTCCGCATGCCGTTCCGCAAGATGAGCGTATCTGGGTGCCTCAAGCTGAAAATGTGTGGTTCCGGCCGTTATGCCTGAATGTCTCGCAAGGCTATTGGACCAATTTGCTACGGGTGCGAAAATCCGGTGTCCTAAGCTGCCACCGGCACCCGCAAGCGGTGCACGGTTACGTCATCAAAGGCTCCTGGCGCTATCTGGAACACGACTGGGTCGCAACCGAAGGCAGCTATGTATTCGAGCCGCCCGGCGAAACGCACACCTTGTATGTTCCAGAAGACGTACAAGAAATGATCACCATGTTCCAGGTCAATGGGGTCATGTATTACGTGGACAGCGAAGGCAATCACACCGGCTACGAAGATGTCTTCACCAAGGTGGATATGTGTCGCAAGCACTACGAAAGCGTGGGCCTGGGGGCCGATTATGTCGACCAGTTCATACGCTGAGCAAGGAAGAAACATGAGCTTCAAACCAGGCATGCTGGACAACAAAACAGCCCTCGTCACCGGCGGTACCCAGGGCATAGGCCGCGCCATTGCCGAAGAGCTCGCCAGCCTAGGCGCGCGTGTTTATGCAGCGGGCCTGGCGTCCAACGACGCCTCAGGCTATCAATCGGACCTCATCACCGAAGTCATTCTTGACGTCACGAACGAAGACGATATAGAGGCATTCGCGCAAACCTTATCCAGCGTGGATATCCTCGTCAATTGCGCCGGTATCATTTCCCGCGGCGAGGAGTTCAAGCTTGCAGTATTCCAGCGCGTGCTTGACATCAATCTGACAGGCACCATGCGGCTATGCGAGGCGCTGCGTCCATTGCTGGCTAAATCCGGCGGATGCATTGTGAACACTGCATCGATGCTGAGCTTTTTTGGGGGCGGACTGGTTCCTGCCTATAGCGCCAGCAAAGGCGGCATCGCCCAACTGACCAAGTCCCTGGCCATTGCGTATGCGGCCGACGGCATCCGTGTGAACGCCATCGCCCCCGGCTGGATAGCAACGCCCCTGACCGCAGCACTACAAAACGACGAAGCGCGCGCCAAACCCATTCTTGACCGCACTCCGCTTAAACGCTGGGGCACGCCTCGCGATGTCGCTATGGCAACAGTCTTCTTGTGTTCCGATGCATCAGCCTTCATGACCGGCGTCATCATGCCGGTTGACGGCGGCTATATGGTCACCTGATTGCCCATGGCCGGCATCTTTAAAGCACAGCTAACATGCCGCCGTCCACATAAATTATCTGGCCATTGATATAGTTGGATGCCTTAGAGGAAAGATAAACCGCTGTTCCGGCAAGTTCATCGGGAAGGCCCCAGCGCCCGGCGGGCGTGCGGGCTTTCACCCAGCCATCGAATTGCGGATTATTGATCAAGGCGGTATTCATATCCGTTGCCATATAGCCCGGGCCGATAGCATTGGCTTGAATATTGTGGACGGCCCATTCAGCCGTCATGGCGCGCGTCAACATTTTTATGCCGCCCTTGGCAACGGTATACGGGGCTATGCTGGCACGTGCGCATTCACTGGTCAACGAGCCGATATTGATGATTTTCCCGCCGCTTTTTCTGGCAATCATTCTTTTAGCCGCCTCTTTCCCTACCAGGAAGGCGCTGGTCAAATTGATATCAAGAACCCGCTGCCATTCAGTCAGCGCCAAGTCCACCAAATGCTTGCGCAGCTGGATTCCTGCATTGTTGATCAGGATGTCGATAACCAAACCTTTGTCATCGAAGCCCTTGAAAGCTTCCATGACAGCCTGCTCATCGCTGACGTCGAAAGCGGCACTGTCGGCCACGTAACCCTGGGCACGTAAAGCATCCACAGCTGTTTGCAAGGTCTCGGCATTCGTACCGTTCAGTATCACTTTTGCACCGTGGGCCGCCAATGCCTGGGCGAAGGCAAACCCCAAGCCGCGCGAGGACCCGGTTACCAGGGCCGTGCGGCCTGACAAACTGAATAATTCCGAGATGTTCATTTGCTTAGACTTCCTTTTGTGAATGCTAAATGATTAGTGCCTGAATCATGAGGCGTATGATGAACTAAAAAATGGGTATTTGCCCGTATTGCAACGCAACAATAGCCAACACTCAAAACCTAACAGGTAAACTCCCAGCATCTGCCTTTATCAGGAAATCGCCATGAATGCCCGCATCCCCGACAATGCCTTGCCGCCTAAGCTTGATCCACATGCCCTGCAGGCTTTCGTAGACGAAAAATGGGATCGCGAAATCATTCCGGCGCTCGAGGATTACATTGCCATTCCGGCCAAAAGCCCTGCGTTTGATGCCGACTGGGCCAAGAACGGCTACATAGACCGTGTAGTACACGATGCGGCGGAATGGGTTGAAGCGCAAAAAGTATCGCGCCTGACACTGGAAGTCGTACGTCTGCCCGGCCGCACCCCTGTCATCTATTTCGACGCGCCAGCCACACGTAGCGACAATGGCGATACAGTGCTCATGTACGGCCACCTGGATAAGCAGCCCGAATTCAGCGGCTGGCGCTCCGATCTGGGGCCCTGGACTCCGAAATACGAAAACGACAAGCTCTATGGCCGCGGCGGCGCCGATGACGGCTACGCAATCTATGCATCGCTGACAGCGATCATGGCCCTGGACAAGCAAGGCATACCTCGCCCGCGC
>DATJCP010000487.1:0-6989 GCA_035514715.1 Candidimonas sp. | reverse complement strand
CTTACTCGCGCGTACCACTCGCAATGTGGCCCCCACGGAAGCAGGCGAGCGATTGATGCGTTCAATCGCGCCGCTTTTCGATCAGATCGCTATGGAAGTCGAAGCGCTTGGGGAATTGCGAGATAAACCAGCGGGAACAATCCGCATTACGTGTACTGATGATCAAATCGAACTGTGCTTACGGCCAATGCTGACGAGATTCCTGAAAGACTATCCCGATATAACACTAGAGTTCTATGTGGACTACGGGTTCACCAATGTGGTTGAAGAGCGGTTTGACGCCGGCATACGTCTAGGTGAGGCGATCAGTAAAGACATGATCGCCGCTCGCATCGGGCCTGACTGGCGTTTGGCCGTGGTAGGTTCCCCAGCGTATTTCGATCGTAACCCGTCTCCAACGACTCCTTACGATCTGACTAAACACGCCTGTGTCAATATTCGGCACTGCCCTTCCGGCGCCATTTATGCCTGGGAATTTGCAAGAAACGGCAAAGAATTTACCGTCAAGGTGGAAGGACAACTCGTCTTCAATAGCATCATGCACGTCCTTAATGCGGCCATAGATGGGATTGGCTTAGCCTACGTACCTGAACAGCTGGTCGCGCCTTACCTGGCCGATGGCCGACTGAAAGAGGTTCTGGCCAAGTGGTGCTCCTATTTCCAGGGCTACCACTTGTACTACCCAAATAGACGCCAGGCTTCTCCAGCGTTTTCGGCGTTTGTTGAAGCGCTGCGGTATCGCGAAGTGTGAATCGCCACACCACCAGACACTAAAAAGGGCCAGATTTTCATCTGGCCCCATCTAGTGCTACGCAGTGTAGCGTGGGTTTGTCTGGTGGAGTCGGGGGGAATTGAACCCCCGTCCGCAAGCCCTCTGCAGGCAGTTCTACATGCTTATTCGGTTCATTTTGAGTTTTAACCTTGGATCATGCCAACCGACAGGCCCTTCCTTGGCGATTCACATTAATTTAAGATTTTGCTGAGTGACCCAACAAGATCCGATTCTTTGTAAATGACGCTGCTGTAGGTTTTACCCTACCTAACCCAAAGACAAATTAGTGCAGCGGCTTACCGCATTAAGCGGCTAAAGCGAAACGCTCGTCGTTGGCGTTTGTAGTGTTCCAGTGGATTTACGAGCTTACTGGTGCTCGGCATGCCCTGCTCTGTTTCGCGACCCACGTCGAAGCCGGATCGACCCCAGAACTGACATTGTAGTGCATATCCCCTTTTTTAGACAGCACAACCGCAGTGGTAAAATCATCGCGGCCTGTTTGAGGATATTTGACAACAGCAATACGACACATCCGGGATTCCAGGCTTCCTGCCTTGCCACAAAATGTGCATTTCTCAATAACAACAAGCCAGTGAGGATGGAGCGGGGTTTATTTACGCAAGTCGGAAGGCTTGATTTTGGAGTTTGGCATGGGTCGCGGCGAAGTTAAGCAAAATCCGCTATTGCAGTTTGTCAGCAATGGTAGTCTGGTGGTACAAATTTTAATTGGCCTGGTTGCTGGAATAGCCTTGGCTTATTTTTTTCCCGCTGGCGCCCTGCGCGTCAGCTTATTGGGCGACCTGTTCATCAGCGCCTTGAAGTCGGTAGCCCCCATTCTGGTTTTCGTGCTGGTGGCCGCTTCTATCGCCAACCATAAACAAGGCCAGAAAACCAGCATGGGGCCAATTCTGCTGCTATACCTGGCAGGCACGTTCGCTGCTGCGCTGGTCGCGGTCCTTGCCAGCTATATGTTCCCCTTGACCTTGCAGCTAAAGGCAACCACAGAAGTGCTGAGCCCCCCGGGCAGCATTGTCGATGTTCTGAAAACCTTGTTGATGAATGTCGTGGACAATCCTGTGAAAGCATTGGCTAATGCCAACTACATCGGCATTCTGGCCTGGGCGGTCGCAATTGGCGTAGCCTTGCGCCATGCTCATGGCGCGACCAAGAATGTCATGGCCGACCTGTCGGTCAGCCTTTCTTTCATCGTCAAGATTATTATCCGCTTCGCGCCTATTGGTATTTTCGGCCTGGTTGCGGCCACCATTGCCAATACGGGATTTAGCGCTTTGCTGGACTACGCACGCCTGTTGGTTGTGTTGATAGGCTGCATGCTGTTCGTCGCGCTGGTGGTGAATCCGCTGATCGTTTTCATCAAGATTCGGCAGAACCCTTACCCCCTGGTATTCACCTGCTTGCGGGAAAGCGGCATAACCGCATTCTTTACACGCAGTTCGGCAGCCAACATTCCCGTCAACATGGCTTTGTGCAAACGCCTGGGGCTTAACGAAGATACCTACTCTGTTTCCATCCCCTTGGGTGCGACCATCAACATGGCCGGCGCCGCCATTACGATTACCGTCTTGACGCTGGCAGCGGTCAACACCCTGGGCATCGTGGTGGACCTGCCGACCGCACTGTTGTTAAGCGTTGTCGCAACAGTATGCGCCTGCGGGGCTTCCGGCGTAGCTGGCGGCTCGCTGCTCCTGATTCCGCTGGCTTGCAGCCTATTCGGCATTTCCAACGACCTGGCGATCCAGGTTGTAGGCGTGGGTTTTATCATTGGCGTGCTGCAGGATTCTTCGGAAACCGCCCTGAACTCGTCCACTGACGTGCTGTTTACCGCGGCAGGCTCGTATAGTAAAGAAGAAGCACTGGCAACAGCCCAGTCATAAACCCGGATATTCTGCGCCTGGTCACGGCGCAGGCGGCGATTCAATTTAAAAAGCACCATTAACCGACTCGTTAATGGTGCTTTTTTTTGCGACTGATGCCTTGGCAAGGCTGACCGGATTATCTGCGTTCAGCTAACCCCACCAACTGCTATGGCCAGACATACTTAATGGCCAGAAGCGGGATCAACCTTCTCTGTTGAATGAAAGATAGTGTGATCTTCCTTGCCAGTAACGGACAGAATTCCAGACAAGCCTTTCTCGACCCGAGATAACGCATGGTCAACCAGAATATAGTTGCCTGGAACGTCCGTCTTGAACTCGACCATGGTCGCCCCACCCGGGGGAACCAGCGTAGTTTGCACATCAGTCAAAGGTTTGCTGGTTAACGAAGCCTTGTCGTAAACCTTGTCGAAAACCTCTCCGATTACATGGAAGCTGGACACCAGGTTCGGGCCGCCGACACCGAAGAAGATACGCACAGTATCACCCACCTGGGCTTGCAGCTTGTATTTTTCGGTCAAGGCATGCATTGAGCCGTTGAAGGTCAGATGCTCAGGATTTTCATCCAGCAGTTTTTCCAGGGAAAACTCTTGCAAACCTTGCGATCCATGCTTCTGCGCGGTGTAGAGCTCTCCTTGCATGACGTAAAACTCCCGGTCGACCTTGGACAAGCCGCCTTCGGGCTCGACCAATATCATGCCGTACATGCCGTTGGTAATATGCTGGGCCACCATAGGAGTAGCGCAATGATAAACAAACAGGCCGGGATGCATTGCCTTGAAAGTAAAGCTTTTAGTTTGCCCTGGGGCCACCTGCGTCACACCCGCTCCACCGCCCGGCCCGGTTACGGCGTGCAAATCCACTGAATGGATATGCGAGGATTCCTTGGCGTTGGAAACGTTAACGGTAACGGTATCTCCCACCCGTACCCGGACGAAAGGGCCAGGAACCGTGTTATTGAAAGTCCAGTATTTGTAGGTGCTGCCACTGGCAAGCTGTCCTACGACCTCGGTCGTTTCAAGGTCAACGGTAATCTTCTGGGGAGCACGCTTACCAACAGGCTGTCCAACTTCGGTAGGGTCCTTGGAAATATCAAGCGCAGTGCTTTTGGCCTGCTTTTGCGGCTCGCCCACAATAATTTTGCCAAACATGCCGGCAGCTTTATGCCCCGGCAAAGTACACAGATATTCGAAGGTACCGTTTTTATTGGCCCGGAAAACAATAGCCGTGGCGGCGCCTTTGCCGGTTATCTGATCGGACTTTGAACCGAACTCAGGCACGCTGATATCGTGAATGGCGCCGTCGTCGTTGATCAAATTGATTTGCACCACTGCATTTTCCGGCACCACGAGGTCGGGATTGACCTTCCCTGAAATAGCGCCTGCACCGCCAATAAAAACCAGTTTCCCATCAGCAATATTGGTACGTAAAGTAAACGTTACGTCAGGCGTATAAGTAACCGCATTGTTTGTGGGAGCGGGATGCTCTGCCAGCGCAGGCAGGCTGACCCCGAACGAACACGCAACAGCAAACAGCATCAACAATAGTCTTTTCATTGATTATCCCCCTTATTGGATTAGCAAGACAGTGTTCGAAATCATGCAGCGTCGTTAATTAATACATTGTTAATCGACGCAGCTTTTACATTCTAAGATCAAATTATTACAAAACAGTATAAGGAATAATGCCTCAGCGCCATAACCCAACAACGCTTACAATTCGCAAATCATACCAAACACGCCTGTGAACCCGCTGTTCAGGCGCGCATCTGGTCTTTTCGAATTCTGAACACACCGTCGACCCGCAACCATGCCAACCTCCGAACCATCATTAAAAGAACTGACCCTGCGCGGCATTGTGCTGGGCGCCATTATTACGCTGATTTTCACAGCGTCGAATGTATATCTGGGGCTTAAGGTCGGCCTGACCTTTGCATCATCCATACCGGCCGCGGTCATCTCCATGGCTTTGCTGCGTGCGTTCAAAGACTCCAACATCCTGGAAAACAATATTGTCCAGACGCAGGCATCGGCTGCGGGAACGTTGTCAGCGATTATTTTCGTATTGCCGGCCCTGCTTATGCTGGGGTATTGGCAAGGGTTTCCGATGCTGCAAACCGCCATGATCTGCGCTTGCGGCGGCATTCTTGGCGTGATTTTCACCGTTCCGCTGCGTCATGCTCTGGTCGTGAAAAGCGACCTGCCCTATCCAGAAGGCGTTGCCGCCGCCGAAATCCTGCGGGCGGGCAACCAAAAAGGTAGCGGCAACGGACTGCGGGAAATTCTGGCGGGGGCAACCATAGCAGGCGGCTTCAGCTTGCTGACCAACGGTTTTAAGGTCGCTGCCGAAAGCGCCAGCTATTGGTTCAGCGCTGGGCGCGCCATTTTTCAATTACCCATGGGTTTTTCCTTTGCCCTGGTCGGTGCAGGATATCTGGTTGGCATCGTGGGTGGCGTGGCCATGTTGATAGGCGTAATACTATCGTGGGGAGTGGCCGTTCCCTGGCTTACGGCCATCAGCCCCATGCCTTCAGGGGCATCGCTGGCCGATTTTGCCATGGGGGTGTGGGTCTCGAAAGTCCGTCTGATTGGCGCCGGCATGATAGCCATCGCAGCGCTCTGGACGCTGCTGACCCTTATCAAGCCGATGTATGAAGGCATGAAGATTTCGTTCTCGGTACTAAGAGGGGGCTCGGGCGCTACCGCCCTTGCCCGCACCGACACAGACCTTTCCCCCAAAGCTTTGCTTCGCATTACCTTGCTGATGCTGGTGCTGCTTGCGGGCACCTTTTATTCATTCATTGCCGCGTCAAGCTTGCCGACAGGCTTGGCGTGGACCCTGGTGCTGGTGGGGACACTGCTATCGTTCATATTCGGTTTCCTGGTAGCCGCCGCCTGCGGCTACATGGCCGGCCTCGTCGGTTCCTCAGCCAGCCCCATCTCGGGCATTGCCATTATTTCCATACTGGCCATTTCCATGATTTTTATCGGCATCGGCCAGTCGCAAAATCTGCTTGCCGACGCCGCCAACGTTCAATTTTTCACTGCGCTGGCTATTTTCAGCACCTCGGTCGTCGTGGCCGTTGCCGCCATTTCCAATGACAACCTGCAAGACCTGAAAACTGGCTGGCTGGTCCATGCGACGCCGTGGCGCCAACAAGTCGCATTGATCATAGGCTGCGTCATAGGCGCCATGGCCATTCCGCCTGTACTTGAGCTGCTTTATAACGCCTATGGCTTTATAGGTGCGCTTCCGCGCAGTGACATGGATCCGTCGCAAGCTCTGGCTGCGCCGCAGGCTACGCTAATGATCACGATTGCCACCGGCCTGTTCGCCCATACACTGGACTGGACTTACATCCTTATCGGCATAGGCGCCGGAATCGCCGTCATCATTATCGACATCCTGCTGGGCCGGCATACACGGCACTGCCGCCTGCCCTCGCTGGCTGTGGCCATGGGACTTTATCTGCCGCCATCCATCGTCATGGCGCTGTTCGTGGGCGCGCTGATATCCTGGTTTACCAAGCGGCATATACGCGGCGCAGCACTTGCCTCGCGGAAGGACCCCGCCGTCCAGCTGGAACACGCCGAACGCAAGGGCACCCTGTTCGCCTCTGGCCTTATCGTCGGCGAAAGCCTGGTCGGCGTCGTCCTGGCAATGATGATCGTCGTATCCGTAGGCGCTGGAGGCAGCGATGCTCCCCTGGCGCTTGTCGGGCCCGAGTTTGCCGCCATAGCCAAACTGATAGGCCTGGCCGGCTTTATTGCCATGTGTCTGATATTCATTCGGCGCACGCTCAAACAAAATTAATAAATACCCACGGCAATCCGAGCCTGAAGGAAGAAATAGTAATGAGTGCAAGTATTGTCGAGCCGTTCAATGACTCGCCAGCCAAAAGCAAAACAGCGTTATTGAACCTGCAAGTCTTGTTGTTTTTAATCGGCATGGTTGCCTTGTGGACCATACTTTGCGCGGTCAGCCACCGCGCACCCGATCTGGACGGAATGGAAGAGCTGGTATGGGCGTCCAGCCTTGAACTGGGTTATTACAAGCACCCCCCCGTTCCTTCCTGGTTCATGTACGGCCTCACTCAGCTATTCGGTCGCCCGGTATGGCTGACATTTTTCGCAGGACAGTTGTTCTCGGCTCTTGGCCTGTGGTTTGTATGGCTGCTGGCGTGCGAAGTCACCACGCCTCGCAAAGCGTTCATCATTACGCTGTTTACATCCACAAGCATTTATTTTTCCTTGCGCGGCACTATCTATAACCACAATACGGTGCAGTTGTGGTCCATCGTAGCGGCAACCTGGCTGTTCTAT
>DATJCP010000486.1:0-3176 GCA_035514715.1 Candidimonas sp. | reverse complement strand
GTATCAGCCCGGCAAAACCATGTTGGCGGTGCGGCAGCTGTCTCTGGAAAAAGCCCATCCGTTCGCCACGGCGCTGGATGGTATCGAATTTGAGGTCAAGGCAGGGGAAATCCTGGGTGTGGCCGGGGTGTCGGGCAATGGCCAGCAGGAACTGCTGGCTGTGTTGTCGGGCGAAGATGCGCGCGCAGAGCGCGACGCTGTGCTGCTCGAAGGCGTAGCCGTAGGCAATCGTCCCGCTGCGTGGCGGCGCGCCCGTGGCTTGGCTTTTGTTCCCGAAGAAAGGCTGGGCCGGGGCGCGGTTCCCGAGCTTTCCCTGGCCCATAATATTTTGCTGTCCCATCAGGCACGGGCGACGGTCAATAAAGGTTTTATCAAGAACGGCGCCATACAGGCGCTCGCCGCTGGCATCATCAAGCGCTTCAAGGTCAAGGCGCCGGGGCCGCAAGCTACGGCGGTAAGCCTTTCCGGCGGCAACCTGCAAAAATACATCATTGGCCGCGAGGTCGCGCGCAAGCCCAAAGTGCTGCTGGTTGCGCAGCCAACATGGGGCGTGGATGTCGGCGCCGCGGCGCAGATACGATTGGAACTCTTGGCTTTGCGGGACGCCGGTTGTGCTGTGCTGGTCATTTCTGAAGAGCTGGACGAATTGTTTGAAATTTCCGATCGCCTGGTTGTATTGGCAAAAGGGCGGATGTCGCCATCGATACCAACATCGCAAGCCAGCCTGGACCTTATCGGACTATGGATGAGCGGCCTGTGGGATGCAGGCCAGGCGCCTGCCGTGGAGGCCGCGCATGTTTAGGCTAGAGCCGCGCGCGGCTCCTTCCATCTGGATGTCATGGTTTTCGCCAGTGCTGGCGGTGCTGCTGACGATGGTTTGTGGCGCTATCCTGTTCCTGGCCGTGGGTAAGGATCCTTTGGCCAGCCTGGCAGTGTTCTTCCTTGAACCCATCAAAGACTTGCGAGGTTGGTCCGAAGTCGGTGTCAAGGTCGCGCCCTTGCTGATGATATCGGTTGGGCTGGCCATGTGCTTTCGGGCCAATGTGTTCAATATCGGCGCCGAAGGTCAATTGGTGGTTGGCGCCATTACCGCCGGCGCTGTCATTTTGTATTTCGATGACGAAACCAACGGCGGTTTCTGGCTGATAACGCTGGCACTGTTTGCCGGCGCCGCGGGCGGGATGCTATGGGCCGCGATTACCGCCTGGTTGCGCGATCGCTTCAATGCCAACGAAATCCTTGTTTCGCTGATGCTGGTTTATGTGGCTGAACTATTGCTTAGCTATTTGGTGCACGGTGCGCTGATCGATCCCGATGGATTCGGTTTCCCCCAGTCCAAGCTTTTTTCCGATGGCTTTTTGTTGCCCATTGTATTGCCGGGTACGCGCTTGCACATAGGTATCGTACTGGCTTTGCTCGCTGCCTTGCTAGGCTGGCTTTACTTGTCCCGCAGTTTTTCGGGGTTCAAGTTGCGCGTGGGCGGGCTGGCTCCGTTGGCAGCACGTTATGCCGGGTTTTCCTCGCGCAGGTCTTTGTGGACTTGTCTGCTGGTATCGGGCGGCCTTGCCGGCTTGGCGGGCGCCAGTGAAATCATGGGGCCTATAGGCCAGCTTACCCCTTCGGTTTCTCCCGGATATGGCTTTGCGGCGATTATCGTGGCTTTCGTTGGCCGCCTGCATCCCATCGGGGTCATTTTTTCCAGCTTCATCATGGCCTTGTTGTACATAGGCGGAGAACTTGCGCAGAGCCGCCTGGGCATGCCCAGCGCCATTACCGGCATATTCCAGGGGATTCTGCTGTTTTCGCTTTTGGCCTGCGACGTGCTGATTCAAAATAAACTGCGCTGGAGAAAATAATGGATGCCTTGGCGCCGCTTATCGCTTCGGCCATCATTGCTGGCACTCCCTTGATGCTGGCAGCGCTGGGCCTGTTGGTCAACGAAAAATCCGGTGTCATCAACCTGGGTTCCGAAGGCATGATGTTGGTGGCTGCGGTTGTGGGTTTTGCCGTTGCCATTCATAGCGGCAGCGTGGCCCTGGGCTTCTTGGCCGGGGCGGGTGCTGGCATGGTGCTGGCGGGGTGTTTCGCCTGGCTGACGGTGTGGCTGGGGGCCAATCAGGTTGCAACCGGCCTGGCCTTGTCCTTGTTCGGTACCGGCGCTTCGGCCTACCTGGGTATCAGTTATGTCGGCAACACCTTGCAGGCAGGCAAACACGGTATTCCTTTCCTTGAAAACATTCCGTTTCTGGGCGCGGCGCTGTTCCAGCACCACCCTATGGTGTATGTGTCGCTGGCGCTGTGCGGTGCGATAGCCTGGGTGCTGAGCCGTACGCGTACAGGCCTTATTCTGCGCGCGGTCGGTGAATCGCCTGCCTCGGCTCACTCATTGGGATACAACGTACGCCGCATCCGTTTGAGTGCGCTGCTGTTTGGCGGGGCATGCTGCGGGTTGGCGGGGGCATTCATGTCGTTGGTGTACACGCCTATGTGGGCCGAAGGCATGGTGGCTGGACGCGGCTGGATAGCCCTGGCTTTGACAACGTTCGCCACCTGGCGTCCGATGCGTGTATTGATAGGCGCTTATTTGTTTGGTGGTATTACCATTCTTACTTATCATATGCAGGCGCTTGGCGTGCCAATAGCTTCCCAGTTGCTGTCCATGCTGCCGTATCTTGCGACGATTCTGGTGCTGGTTCTGATTTCACGAAATGCAAACTGGATCAGGCTGAATATGCCTGCTTCGCTAGGCAAAAACTTTAACCCGAACATCTAAGGATAATCATGTCTGTAAAACTCATTCGCAACGCCTTGTGCGCAGCGGCTGTGCTGCCCGCAATGGCCTTGTCATCCGTCGCTATGGCGGCAGGTGAAGAGCCGTTGAAAGTCGGTTTTGTTTATGTCAGCCCTATTGGCGAAGCCGGCTGGACATGGCAGCAAGACCTGGGCCGCAAGGCCATGGAAAAAGCCTTGGGCGACAAGGTCAAGACTCAATATGTGGAAGACGTGCCAGAAGGCGCTGATGCCGAGCGCGTCATTCGCGATCTGGCCCAGCAAGGCAACAAGCTCATTTTTTCGACGTCTTTTGGGTTCATGAATCAAACGCTCAAAGTGGCCAAGCAGTTTCCCGACGTGAAGTTCGTGCATTCCACGGGCTACAAGACAGCTCCTAACGTTGC
>DATJCP010000485.1:0-2426 GCA_035514715.1 Candidimonas sp. | reverse complement strand
CCTTGACTCATTCCGAAAGCAAACGTGTGGATGCCATGGCCCTGGGCGCCGATGAAGTGATCGTGTCGCGAAACGAAGAAGAAATGGCGGCACATGCTGGCAGTTTCGATTTTATCTTGAATACTGTGGCCGCCAGTCATGATCTTGATGCCTATACGAACTTGCTGAAGCTTGACGGAACGATGACCCTGGTTGGCGTTCCCGAGCACCCGCATCCGTCGCCCAGCATTTTTTCGTTGATTTTCAGGCGTAGGGCGATTGCGGGGTCTTTGATTGGCGGTATCGCAGAAACGCAGGAAATGCTTGATTTCTGTGCCGAAAAAGGTATCGTCGCCCAGATCGAGATGATCCCGATCCAAAAGATCGAAGAGGCCTATGACCGCATGCAAAAGAGCGACGTCAAATACCGTTTCGTGATTGATAATTCTTCGCTGTCGGCCTGATCCAGGAGGCGGCTGCGGTCGGCGGTAGAGGGCGAGTCAGCGCGGTATGATCTCGTCCTACTAGGCTTACCGCAGGAATTAGAACGTGTTTCATGTCGTCACCGGGATTATTGGTTTATATGTGGTTTGGCGCTTTATCTGGCCGCTGCCATGGGGCAGGACAGGCAAGGCGCTGTTGGCAACTCTAGTGCTGCTGACAGCCGAACATCATCTGGTAACGCGCACCTTTTTTGGCACCATGGCTTCGCCCGAAGTTCCATCGGTAGTGCTTGTTGCGTTGGGCTGGGCATTCGGCACCCTTATCCTGTTTGCCATGCTTTTGCTGGTCAAGGACCTGGCCGGTGTGTTTTCTTATCTGTTTTCCCGCAAGCTGGGACTAGCCTTGTTGTCGGCGCCCGGCTTGCGTTATGCCGTGGGGGTTGCCGCCATAGTGCTGGCTGGCGTGGGTGTCTGGGAGGCGACTCGTGTCCCCGATGTGAAAACGATAGAAATCGCCCTACCGCGCCTGCCGCAAGAATTTGACGGCTTTCAGGTCGTTCAGCTGACTGATCTGCATGCCAGCAGACTGCTGCAAGCGCCCTGGATGGAAGGGGTCGTCGCCAAGGCCAATGCCTTGAATCCAGACCTGACAGTGATTACTGGCGACCTGACCGATGGCACGCCAGCAGCCCGCGCTGCCGATGTGCGGCCGTTGAAAAAACTGGCCGCCCAATATGGCGTATTCGCCATTCCGGGCAACCATGAATATTATGTCGATTACGTCAGTTGGTTGTCTGCACTTGATCAGTTAGGGCTGAGACTACTGCTGAACGAACACGTCACCATTACACGTGATGGCCGCAACCTTGTTCTGGCCGGCATCACCGATCGTACAGCGTCTGTTTTTGGTCAGCCGCAGCCCGATGTTGAAGCTGCGCTGGCGGGGGCGCCAAAGACGGACCCGGTGATTCTGCTGAGTCACCGTCCTACCGGTGCTGCTCTTAATGCCCGCGCCGGGGTGGACTTGCAGTTGTCGGGTCACACGCACGGCGGGCAGATTCTGGGCCCTCACGTGCTTGCCAAATGGGCCAATGAGGGCTTTGTTTCCGGGCAGTACCAGGTGGACGGTATGCGCTTGTATGTCAGCAACGGCACCGGCCTGTGGAACGGCTTTCCCATACGGCTGGGCCGTCCGTCGGAAATCACGCAGATCGTGCTGCGATCCGCAAAGGCGACTGGGGCGCCAGCTAACTAAAGCTAGTCGCGTAAGTCGAGACCCATTTGCCAGAAATCGGCTTCCAGCCGCGTGGCGTCGCGGAAGGTGCGAGCCAGGTCATTGAAACGGGCGGTGCTGACGTCAGTCAGATTCTGGTTGAGCCAATCGCGCTCTACTTCAATGGCCGATGTGAAGCCGTCGCTGACATACATGGCGATCCAAGGCGCATAGGGGTTGTGTTCAAGCTTGGTAAAGGGCTGCTTGACCAGCCATTGGGCAATTTCGGCATAGCCGATAATGCAAGGCGCCAATGCCACATGAAGGTCGAGCAGGTCGCCGCGGTGGCCGGCGTCTAGTACATAGCGTGTGTAAGCCATGGTGGGACGGGCTTCGGGCAATGTGGCCAGCTCGTCTTCGCTGATACCCCATTCTTTGCAATAAGCAATGTGCAGGTCAAGCTCGATATCGACGATAGCCTTCAGGCTGTTGAGCCCTTGGCGCAGCTCGGCCATATTGCGGCTTTTATAGACGGCCAGCCCCCAGGCGCGCGCAAAATGCACCAAAAACAGATAGTCCTGCTTCAAGTAATGTCGGAAGGCATCGGCGGGCAGTGTGCCTGCGCCAAGCTGGCGCACGAAGTCATGTTGGCAATAGGCCAACCATTCGGCCTGGCAGGTTTGTTTAAGACGATCGAATGGTGTGGTCACTGAGTCCTCGGTGTTGATTTAATCATTATCGTCATCCAAGTGAAATTTGTGGATCAAACGATGCGCCAGCGGTGCCAGGGT